>CAMWQS010000001.1 GCA_947176485.1 uncultured Clostridia bacterium
GTCTAGAAGGGCTTGGATACGCGTACACCCCCGAATATGCCGCGTTTAAGCGCATTTAGCGACCAAAAATCAATTAAATACACACCCGTAGCTCAGATGGATAGAGCAATAGCCTCCGACGCTATGTGCCGCTGGTTCGACTCCAGTCGGGTGTACCATTATAAGACAACCCTAATTTTGCGGGTTGTCTTTTTTGATAAATAAAATCTTGCTAATTGACAATAACCCGCTAATCCGTTATAATTTTTTCTATGTTAAACCAGTTTTCAAGAACCGAAATGTTGTTCGGCAAAAAGGGGATGGAAGCCCTTGCGCGTGCGCGGGTTGCCGTTTTCGGAATAGGCGGCGTGGGCGGCTATACCGTTGAAGCCTTAGTCCGCTCGGGCGTGGGCGCGATAGATATTATCGACAACGACAAGGTCAGCCTTACCAATATCAACCGCCAAATTTACGCCACGCATAAAACGGTGGGCAAGTACAAGGTTGACGTTGCTGCCGAAAGAATTGCCGAGATAAACCCCGACTGCAAGGTTACGGCGCATAAGACCTTTTATATGCCCGAAACTCAAGCCGAGTTCGATTTTACCGAGTACGACTACATCGTTGACGCGATAGATACGGTTACGGGCAAGCTTACGATAATCGAGAACGCGCAAAAGTGCGGGACCCCCGTTATAAGCGCGATGGGCGCGGGCAACAAATTGGACCCGACCGCGTTCGAGGTCGCGGATATTTACAAGACTACGGTTTGCCCGCTTGCAAAGGTTATGCGGCACGAGCTGAAAAAACGGGGCGTCAAGAAACTGAAAGTAGTTTATTCCAAGGAAGAACCCGTTAAGCCCGACCCGTCGGTGCAAGAGAACTGCCGTGAAGAATTAACCGCGGGGCGGCGGGATATCCCCGCAAGTTGCGCCTTCGTCCCGTCGGTTGCGGGGCTGATTATTGCGGGCGAAGTAATAAAGGATTTAGTTAATAACGGTAAGAACGATGGAAGAAAATAATACCCCTTGCAACGAAGTTGCAAAGCGTGCGGAAAAGAGTATTCAGAAAAAATTTCATACCGAGCTTTTTACCAGATTTGCAAAGGCGATAGTTCAGTACGAGCTTATTCAACCCAACGATAAAATTGCGGTCTGTGTTTCGGGCGGGAAAGATTCCTTCCTTATGGCTAAGCTGTTTCAAGAAATTAAGCGGCACAACAAGGTTCCGTTCGAGCTTTTATTCCTCGTGATGGACCCCGGTTACAGCAAAGCCAACCGCAAAGCCATCGAAACTAACGCAAAGCTTTTGAATATTCCAATAACCGTTTTCGAAACGGATATTTTCGACAGCGTTTACACGATAGATAAATCCCCGTGCTACCTCTGCGCAAGAATGCGTCGCGGGCACCTTTATCACAGAGCAAAAGACTTGGGCTGCAACAAAATAGCTTTGGGGCACCACTACGACGACGTGATAGAAACCACGCTTATGGGTATGCTTTACGGCGGGCAGATGCAGACGATGATGCCCAAGCTTAAAAGCGCGAACTTTGCGGGAATGGAGCTTATACGCCCCATGTACCTGATACGCGAGGACGATATAAAGGCGTGGCGTGATTATAACGATTTACACTTCCTGCAGTGTGCCTGCAAGTTCACCGAAAGCAGCGCAACCGACCCGTCGGGTTCTAAGCGGCAAAAGGTGAAAGAGCTTATCCGCAAGCTTGAAAGCGAGGATAAGGGCATCGAGCAGAATATTTTCAGAAGCGTGGAAAACGTAATTTTAAGCGCGGTTATCGAGTACAAGGACAAGGACGGGGTAAGGCACCGCTTTACCGACGACTATTAATAAGGGGAAAAGGAATGACCATTCATCACGACAAGCTTGCTTACGGAAGGATTGCAAAAACGAGTGAAGAAATGACCGACGGACAAATTCAAGACATGCTTAAAAATCTTTCTGCTGGCGACGAAAAGTATATTCTTGCCATTGACCAAGGTACGACGAGCACCCGCGCCATCATTTTTGATAAGCGCGGAAATATAATCTCACGCGCCCAGCAAGAGTTCCGTCAAATATACCCCGAACCGGGTTGGGTAGAGCATTCACCGCAGGATATTATGGGGTCTACGGTGGCGGTAACGGGCGAAGCGCTCGTTCGGGCGGGGCTTTCCGCACAAGATATTTCCGCCATAGGAATTACCAATCAGCGCGAGACGACGCTCGTTTGGGATAGGAAAACGGGCAAGCCCGTTTATAACGCGATAGTGTGGCAGTGCAGAAGGACCGCGGGCTTTTGCGAGAACTTGAAAAGAGAGGGCTTCTCCGAAAAAATCTATAACAAGACGGGGCTCGTGCCCGACGCTTATTTCTCGGCAACGAAGATAAAGTGGATTTTGGATAACGTAGAGGGTGCCCGCGCCCGCGCCGAACGGGGTGAACTCGTTTTCGGTACGGTGGACACTTATCTTCTGTGGCAGCTTTCCAAGGGCACGATATTTGCCACCGATTACACCAACGCAAGCCGCACGATGCTTTTCAATATTCACACTTTAAAGTGGGACGATGAGCTTTTAAGGCTTTTCGATATTCCCAAAAGCATGTTGCCCGAGGTTCACCCCTCAAGCTATCTTTACGGTTGTACGGACGCCCGTCTTTTCGGCTCGCCTATACCCGTGTGCGGGGTGGTGGGCGACCAGCAAGCGGCACTTTTCGGGCAGCTGTGCACGAACAAAGGTGAAGTAAAGAACACCTACGGCACGGGCTGTTTCCTTTTGATGAACACGGGCGATAAGGCGGTTAAAAGCCAGCACGGCTTGATAACTACCCTCGGCGCAACGGCGGAAGGCAAGCCTTGTTACGTATTGGAGGGCTCGGTTTTCGTCGGCGGTGCGGTCGTACAATGGCTGAGGGACGAAATGAAGATAATTTCTTCCTCGGACGACAGCGAGGCGCAGGCGCTGAAGGTTAAGGACAGCGGCGGGGTGTACGTGGTGCCGGCGTTTACGGGACTTGGCGCGCCCTATTGGAATGCCGCGGCGCGGGGAACGATAACGGGCGTAACCCGCGGAACCTCGCGTGAACATATTATCCGCGCATCTTTAGAGGGGATAGCCTACGAGGTTTGCGATTTGGTTGAGGCTATGGAAAAGGACGCGGGCATAAAAATAACCCGCCTTGCAGTTGACGGGGGCGCGTGCAAAAATAACTTTCTTATGCAGTTTCAGTCCGACGTTTTGAACTGTACCGCCGTCCGCCCGAAGGTTGCCGAAACTACGGCACTGGGCGCCGCGTACCTTGCGGGGCTTAACGCAGGGTGCTGGAGCGGGCTTGACGAGATAAAAGAAAACTTTGAAGTTGAAAAGATTTTCACCCCCGACATGAGAGAGGGGGAAAGGATAAAGCTTTTAAGCGGCTGGCGGGAAGCCGTCAAGAAAGCAACTTTGTAAAGTACAAAGCCGCCGCCCAAATTTGCGGGCGGCGGCTTATTTTAGTCTATACTGTCTTTGCCGTCTATCTTATTATACATTTCGTGAAATTTCTTGACCTCGTCCGGGTCAAGCGAAACCTTTTGAAAAAGCCCCGTGCACTCGTTCGCGCTGGCGCATTGTTCAAAGATATCTTCTATAAGTTTGTTCTGTTTACGCTTACTCATATAAGTAGCTTGCGCAACGCCGAAAAAACTATGCAAAAACGCGTTATTTAAGGCATATATAGGGGTTAATCGTATATTTTGCTGCAAATATATTCCGCATAAAGGCGGGCAATATTCACGCCCGTAACCCGCTCAATGCCCCCGAAAAAGGCGTTTGAGTTGACTTCGCACACTAAATAGCCACCTTTTTCGGCGTATAAAAGGTCAATTCCGCAGTAGTCAAGTTCAAGTGTTTTTGCCGTTAATTCGCATATATCCCGTAGGCAATCGTCAATTTCGATAGGTTTTGCCGTGCCGCCAAGCTCCAAATTAGAGCGGAAGTCTGTATCAGATTTTCTCTGCATAGCGGCAACGGCTTTGCCGCCTATGACTATGACGCGCACGTCTTTACCCGCGCTTGAAGATATAAACTTCTGAAAAAGGTGGGGCGTGCATTTCAGCTTTGCACATAAGGCTTCAAGTTCCTGACGGTCGTCCGCCTTATAAACGCCCTTGCCGAGCGAGCCGTAGCTTTCCTTTACTATAACGGGGTAGCCCAAAGTCTTTTCAATAAAATCGATATCGTCCGCTTTCACGGTTGCTTTCGCGTCGTAGCAAAGGAGTCCGCCAACCGTCGGCGGCATCGGTACCCCGTGCCCTAAAAGTGCGAGGTGGGTTTCCATCTTATCGTCGCAAACGCGCACTGCGGCGTGGCTGTTAAAAAGCCTCACCCCCGACTTTTCCAAAATTGCGGAGGTGTATTTGTCCTTATCCAGATACACGCAGAAGTCGTAGCCGTTAAGCTCGTTTACGAGTTCGCCCTTGCCGTCAAGGTATGCAAAAAAGCCGTTCCGCCTTATCTCCGCGTCTACGCCTAAGCGTGCGAACTCGGTTTTAAGCCGTTCGGCTTGGTTCAGCCCCGTGGGGAGGGTAGAGTATGCATTTATAATAATAATTGCGCGTTTCACTGTCGTTTTAAATAGTTTTTATAAATCTTTTTGTCGGGCGTGCCGTTTTCTATAATATTTATGGTTTTGCTCTGTTTTCCGTCTTTTACTGCGCAGTAAGAAACCGTTTTATACTTGCCGCCGCGTTCCATAAGTCGGCAGAAGGTGGCGCCGAGTCTATCTATTATCGCGGTGGTTATCGTAGCTTTTCTTGACAAGGAAAGCTTGCCGAAAGCCGAAAAATCAAAAGCTATAAGCTCTTTAAAGTTATTAGTTTTAACGAAGAAACTGTTGCCGTCGTTTGAAATATAATAGGTTACGTTGTCCCGTTCGGGGTGCATAAGCGCGGCGTTCTCAATGAAAACTTCTTGTACGTAATTTTTTATAATGCGGTCAAGGGGCTTCCCGTATTTGTAGTTGAAAATTGCCGCAAGCAACGCAAACACGCCCATTAGTGGAATGCAAACGCCCAAAGCATAAATACGAAAATCGATTCTGGATAATGCTATTGCAACCGATAAAAAAACTATAAGCTCAATGCAGGCAATTCCTGAGCCAACCGTTGCAAGCAGCCCGCAAAACTCGCCTTTTTTAAGTCTTTTGATTTCTTCCGTATTTAAATTCGCCATAATTTTATTTTAAGCTATGCCGCCCGCGCAGTCAAGTTTTTATTGAAAATAATTACAAATTGCGGTATAATGGGACTATGAAACTCAATTTTGAACTTGTGCCGGACAGCTGTTGGTACAGCAATTTAAGAAGTATTTTATCCCCCGCGCAGTGGGGCGTCGTCCGCAAGGAAGCGTATGCCTGTGCGGGCGGTAAATGCGCCATATGTGGGGGTGTATCGCCCAGATTAGAGGCTCACGAGCAGTGGGAATACGACGAAAAGAACGCAGTACAGAAGTTGAAAACCGTAGTTGCCGTGTGCAAAAGCTGCCACGAAGTTATCCATATAGGCAGAACTTCTTTGATGGGCGGTGAAGAAAGGGCGGCAGCGCATTTTATGAAAGTTAACGGCTGCACCTACGCCGAATACCGCAAGGCCTTGGGCGAAGCAAACGAAGCTCACCGCCGCAGAAACCTTGTTCCCGAGTGGAAGCTTGACCTGTCGTATCTGAAAAAATTTTGTTGAAAAATGTAAATTTTCATATACAATATATAGTTATCTTGTTCAAAATTTTCACACAAGATATTGTGCCTCAACACTTGACACTGAAACCTTAAAGTATTATACTTGTCCTTGCTGCGCTCTTGATAAGGGTCAAGCGCGGACAAGCATTTTTTTATTTTTTACACAATATATTGTAGAAGCGAGTATTGACATACCACTAAATAAGTGGTAGAATGGTTTTTACTTGCACTATTCGGAGGAAACTTATTATGAAGGTTATCAAGCGGGACGGCACTACGTGCGAATTCGACAGAAAAAAAATTGCGGTTGCAATCAGCAAGGCGAATTCTGCCGTTGATTTCGAGGACAGAATTACGGACGCACAAATTGCGGCTATAGTTGACGATATCGCTTCCCGCCACAGAATGAGAATGCTCGTTGAAGACATTCAGGATATGGTAGAAGAAAAGCTTATGGAACTTCAGAAGTACCAGCTTATGAAGGCTTACATTCTCTACCGTTACGAGCGTGCTTTAATCCGTAAGGCAAACACCACGGACGAGAGCATACTTTCGCTTATAAGAAACTCCAATAAAGACGTTATGGAAGAAAACTCCAACAAAAACGCCCGCACCGCTGCTACGCAGCGTGACCTTATCGCGGGCGAAGTGTCAAAGGATTTGACGAAGAGAATTCTTCTTCCCGAACATATTTCCAAAGCGCACGAGGAAGGCGCAATTCACTTCCACGACGCGGACTACTTCTTGCAGCCCATTTTCAACTGCTGCCTTATAAATATTAAGGACATGCTTGAAAACGGCACCGTAATGAACGGCAAGATGATAGAAAGCCCCAAATCATTCCAGACGGCTTGCACCATCACCACGCAGATTATCGCGTCGGTTGCTTCGTCGCAGTACGGCGGGCAGTCCGTAAACATGGCGCACCTTGGTAAATATTTAAGACGCACCAAAAACAAGTACGTTCAGCAGTGCGAGCAAGAATTCGGCACGACTCTTTCCGAGGAAACGAAAAAGCACTTCGTTGATATGCGTGTAAAGGAAGCGCTTAAAGCGGGCGTGCAGACTATTCAGTATCAGATTAACACCCTTATGACGACGAACGGACAGTCGCCCTTCGTAACGCTTTTCTTGTACCTTGACGAAAACGACGAGTATATCGAAGAAAACGCGATGATTATTCAGGAAATTCTCGAACAGCGTTATCAAGGCATCAAGAATGAAAAGGGCGTTTACGTAACCCCCGCCTTCCCCAAGCTTATTTACGTTTTGGACGAAAACAACTGCTTGAAGGGCGGCAAGTACGACTACATCACGAAGCTTGCGGTCAAATGCTCGTCAAAGCGCCTTTACCCCGACTACATATCCGCAAAGAAAATGCGCGAGTATTACGAGGGCAACGTGTTCTCGCCTATGGGTTGCCGTTCCTTCCTTTCGCCTTGGAAGGACGAAAACGGAAATTACAAGTTCGAAGGCAGATTTAACCAAGGCGTCGTATCCATCAACCTTCCCCAATGCGGTATCCTTGCAAAGGGTGACGAAAAGAAGTTCTGGGAAATTCTTGAAGAAAGGCTTGACCTTTGCTTTGAAGCGTTGATGTGCCGCCATAACGCGCTTATGGGAGTAAGCAGCGACGTTTCGCCCGTGCATTGGCAGTACGGCGCAATCGCAAGATTACAGCCGGGCGAGAAAATCGACAAGTACCTTATGGACGGTTATTCAACCATTTCTTTGGGGTACATAGGTCTGTACGAATTGACCAAGCTCGTTAAAGGCGTTTCTCACACCACCGAAGAAGGCTCGAAGTTTGCACTTCAAGTTATGAATACTCTCCGCGCACATTGCGAGAAGTGGAAGAAGGAAACGGGGCTTGGCTTCGGACTTTACGGCACCCCTGCGGAAAGTCTTTGCTACCGCTTTGCAAGAATCGACCAAAAGCGTTTCGGCACAATAGAGGACGTAACTGATAAGGGCTATTACACCAACAGCTATCACGTTGACGTGCGCGAGAAGATTGACGCCTTCTCGAAATTCACTTTCGAAAGCCAGTTCCAAAAGATTTCTTCAGGCGGTGCAATCTCTTACGTTGAAATTCCCAATATGCGCCAGAACTTGACCGCAATGGAAGACGTGGTGCGTTTCATCTACGATAACATTCAGTACGCTGAATTCAACACCAAATCGGACTACTGCCACGTTTGCGGCTTTGACGGCGAAATTATCATAAACGACGACAACGAATGGGAATGCCCTGTTTGCCACAACAAGGACCAGAGGAAAATGAACGTAACCCGCCGTACTTGCGGATACTTAGGTGAAAACTTCTGGAACGTGGGCAAGACCAAAGAGATAAAGGCGAGAGTACTCCATTTATAATTAAAATGCCGTTATTTAAGGTATATATGGGGGTCAAATGAACTACGCAACTATAAAATGGTACGATATTTCCAACGGGCCGGGGGTAAGGGTTTCCCTTTACGTAAGCGGTTGCCGCAACCACTGCAAGAACTGCTTTAACCCCGAAACCTGGGACTTCAACTACGGTGAGCCGTTCACCGAAGATATTGAAAATAAAATTATAGACGGTTTAAAGCCCGATTACATCAAAGGTTTTACCCTTCTCGGCGGCGACCCGTTCGAGCCCGAAAACCAAAAGGTTTTGGCGCCTTTTCTTGAAAAACTGAGAAAAGCGTATCCCGATAAGTCATTTTGGGCGTTTACCGGCTACGATTACGAAAGAGATTTGCTTACGGGCAAGCTTGGCGATATTGATACGGTAATGCGTATGCTTAATTGCCTTGACGTGCTTATTGACGGCAGATTCGTTGAAGATTTAAAAGATTTAAACCTCCGTTTCCGCGGTTCTTCAAACCAAAGAATAATACTTTTAAAACCCTCTTTAAAGGAAGATAAAATCGTTCTTTGGGACGAGGTTGAAATAGTTTAACCCCCATATATGCAGCAACTAACGCGGTTTTTGAGGAAAATACCTATGAAAAACAGCATAAAACTCCACGGTTCTAAAATTAAAAAAATGAAGGTGGAAATTAAAAAACTGAACGATAAGGCAATTTTGCCCACGTACGGCAGTGAATACGCCGCGGGTGCAGATTTGTACGCTTGCCTTGATGAAGAAATAACTATTAACCCGCACGAAACGGTGCTCGTTCCCACGGGGCTTGCAATTGAACTCCCCCTCGGCTACGCGGGGCTTATCTATGCAAGAAGCGGACTTGCCACTAAAAAGGGACTTGCCCCCGCTAACAAGGTGGGCGTGGTCGACTGCGACTATCGCGGGGAAGTCAAGGTTGCCCTTCACAACCATTCGGCGGTGGCACAGACGGTTGCTGCGGGTGAAAGGGTAGCACAGCTCGTTATAACGCCGTATCTCACTGCGGAGTTCGTTGAAAAAGACGAGCTTTCCGAAACGGTTCGCGGGGTCGGCGGTTTCGGCTCAACAGGTACTAAGTAATTAAAGCACGCATAAAAGCGTGCTTTTTATTTTCAATGCATAATATTGGCAATAGATATAAATTTTTCGATTGCTCTTGACGGCTCGGGATTTGAGGTTTATAATATGATTATAAATTCGTAAGGGGTGCAGAAATGCTTTATATGGGAATAGACGTCGGCGGTACGACGGTCAAAGGTTTGATAATCGACGAAAACGGCAAAATCGTCTGTGAGGACAACGTTCCCACCCGCATTGGTGAAGCACTTAGCGGCTGCATTGAAGAGCTTGCCGATATTCTCGTACAAAGAACGGGCAAAACTTACTCGCAAATCAGCGGAATAGGCGTTTGCAGCCCCGGAATTGTGGACGAAAACGGCGCGATAGTGTTTTCCGGCAACCTCAAATTGAAGAATTATCCTTTGAAGGAGCTGCTTTCAAAGCACCTTAACGTGCCCGTAAAGGTTTTAAACGACGCCAACGCGGCGGCGCTTGGTGAGACGAAGTTCGGCGCAGGCAAGGGATACAAAGACAGCGTCATGGTAACCCTCGGTACGGGCGTCGGCGGCGGCGTGGTTATCGGCGGTAAGCTTTTTGAAGGAAACAAGGGTGCAGGTACAGAGCTTGGGCATATGGTTATCGAGCGCGGCGGAGTAGCTTGCACTTGCGGCAGACGCGGCTGTTTCGAAGTTTACTGCTCGGCGCGTGCGCTTACGGCAAGAACGAAGTGGGCCATGGAGGAAGACACCTCTTCCGAAATGTGGAAGACCTACACCTTGGCAACGGCGGACGGCAGAACGGCGTTTGAGTATATGGACTGCGACAGAACGGCGCGCCTGGTGGTGGATTGGTACTTAAAGTATATGGCTTGCGGGCTTGTAAACTTAGCGAACATTTTCCGCCCCGAAGTTATTTTAATCGGCGGCGGCGTGGCGGCACAAGGCTCGCGCCTTACCATACCTTTGCAAAAACTTTTAAACGACGAACTTTTCGGCGGCATCGACTACGCGCCCGTTAAGGTTGAATGTGCGTCGCTCGGCAACAGGGCGGGCGGCTACGGCGCGGCGGCTGCCGTAATGGAATAAGGACAGGTGATAAAATGAAAAGTGATATACCCGTAACGAGCCTACAACGGCTACCCGTGTATTTGAACTATTTAAAATCGCTGACTTCCGACGGGTACATCTCGTCGGGGGCAATTGCGCGTGCACTCGGAATGGGTGAGGTGCTTGTAAGAAAAGATTTGGCTTTCACGTCCGCACAAGGCAGAACGCGTGTGGGATATTTGCGCACGGAGCTTATAGCCGCGCTTGAAGATTACCTTGGTTGTAACGATAAAAAGAAGGCGGTTATTTTCGGCGCGGGCGAGCTTGGTAAGGCGCTTATGTCCTACAACGGATTTTCGAATTACGGCATAGAAATCGTTGCCGCTTTTGACAACGACAGTGCAAAAGTTGGCACATATGTGGGGGGCAAACCCGTTTTTGACGTGGAAAACGCCACAAAAAAGCTCGTTGAATTAAGCCCTCGGCTTGCCGTGCTTTGCGTGCCCGCAAGCGTTGCGCAAGACGTTGCCGATAAGGTTATAAGCTGCAACGTTAAGAAGATTTTAAATTTTGCGCCCGTCTTGCTTCGCGCTGAGGACGGAGTAATCGTCAGAAACATTGACGTGGCGGCAAATTTGGCAATCCTTTCAAGTATGATTTAATAAGGCAAACCATGAAAAAGTTTTTCTCATTTATAATAAAACAGTCGGTGGCGATAGTTCTTATCGTCATCTTTGTTTTAGTATTCGGAATATATTCGACTGCCAGCATGTCCGTTAATCTTTTGCCGGACATAAGTATTCCCATGGTCTGCGTGCAAGTAATTTATCCGGGTGTGGGCGCGCAGTCCGTTGAAAAGGACGTAACCGAAAAGATAGAGGACGGACTTTCGTCCATAAGCGGTATAACCTGCGTCGACAGTTATTCTTACGACAACTTGTCTGCCGTGGTTTTGTCTTTCGACTACGGCACGGATACTAAGGAAAAGAAGACGGATATTCAAAGTAAGCTCAATTCAATCGATTTGCCCGACAGCGTAATAACCTCCGTTTACGATATTGATTTAAACGCCGAAGCGCTTGCAACCCTTTCAATAACCTCGGAAAGCGGCGAAACCGACGAAGATAAGCTTGCCAATGCGTATGCCGCCGCAGAAGAGATAGCCGCCAAAATATCGGCAATAGACGGTGTTGAAAGCGTAGAAATTAAAGGCGGCGCGCAAACCTTTTTTGAAATTACGCCGTTTATCGGACTTGAGCTTATAGCACCACTAATCGTACAGGCGTTTTCTTACGGGCAACTTGATATACCCCTCGGCAATTTGACGCAGAACGGCGAAAGCGTTCAGATACGAAACAACTCTGACGTTGCAAAGCCCGAAGATATTGAAAACATGCCGCTTAGTTTACCGTCGTCAATTGTTACGCTTTTGAGCTCTGTTAAGCAGGTTATGGGCTATTACGAAGACAGCACCGTCGATGACTTGGAAAAGCTGCAAGGAGACTTAGGGACGGGCGTGTTGGCGGTTCTTGCCGATATCGGTACGTATTCCGCAAAAGAGCTCAACGACTTTTCTACCCTTAAAACTTATATGAATATAGCCGGCAATTACACGGCGGAGCAGCTTAGGAACGTTAAAACAAGCCGTTATTACAGCGAAATTAAAAAGCGGGTAACAAACGAGGACGGCTCTCCCAAAACCGACGAAGAGATAGAAAGCTTGTTGGAAGATATAAAAGCAGCTTATCCGCTTGCCGCAGATTACGTAACCGTCGACATGTTAAAGGTAATTCGTGACGGGAAGATAGACGTGATTATCGACTTCCGCGAAAGCTATTTGGAAGTGAAAGAAGACTACGGTAACGACGAGTTTTACGAGCTGACGGACGACGATTATTTCGTTCTTGAAACCGAGTTCGTTCAAGTATATTCGGGAGTCTACGACTATAATAACCTAACGGAAGAGCAAAAAACCGACGTATATAATAAAATAGATTTTGCAAAAAAGACGTCCGCGACGGGGCTTGCCGGCATAGCCGATAAGAAGGAAGAAGAAGGAGATAAATACAATCCTACGGATTCCGAATGCGCCTTGCTGTTTGCGGGGACGGAGCTGTCAAGCGAGCACCCCATAATCGTATCCCCGACGTTTATCGCTTTCGTAAGAAGCGAAAGCTATGAAGAAAATATGCAACGGCTTATCGACTTCCGCGGAGAAGTCGGGGACGGGGTTGAGCTTACTGCTAAACAGTGGTACGAGCTTTACGACAGTTTAAACCTAAAGGGAGTATTTGAATTCAAGCTCTCTGAAAACCTTTTCGGCTTTATAACGGATACGGACTTTACTGATTTGGTGGGCGGCGAAAAGGTTGTAAAGGTAAGCGAAATCGCAAGCGTACACACGCGTGACACCTTTAATTCCTACGTTTATTTCGGGGACGGCAAGGCTACCGTCGTAAAAGGTGCCATAATCGAAGTTTACAAATCAAACGGAGCCAATTCTTCACGCGTGGTTGACGAAGTGAAAAAGGTTTACACCGAGTATCTGGGCGGCAGTGAAAACCACGGCGCAAAGGTCGTTCTTTTAGACGACCAATCCGAGTTTATCTCAGACAGCATTTCAAACGTGCTCGTCAGTATGCTTATAGGTGGGGCGCTTGCCGTTCTCGTAATATTTATGTTCTTAAAGAAGGTGCGCACCTCGCTAATCGTTGCAATCACGATGCCCCTTTCCGTACTTGCGGCGCTAATCTGCCTTTTCCTTATGGGGATAACGCTGAACATGGTTTCTCTCGGCGGGCTTGCCGTGGGAATAGGAATGCTCGTTGATAACAGCATCGTCGTCATCGAAAGTATATCAAAACACCGTGATATGGATAAAACCGCCTTTGAAGCAGCTGTGGACGGCACCACGGAAGTGGGCGGCGCGCTGTTCGGTTCAACGCTTACAACCGTCTGCGTGTTTATCCCGATAATCTTTTCCGGCGGACTTACGGGGGAAATTTTTACCGATTTAAGCTGGGCGGTAATATTTTCACTTGCATTCTCGCTTATAGTCGCGGTAACCGTAATACCCGCGCTGTATTCGCTTTTCGGTGGAGGGAAACGCCTATTAAAGGGTGGCAGGCTTAATAAATCGTTACCCGCCGAGCCGAAGGCGGAAATTAGCGTAGACCCCCATATATGTGCCAACGAACGGCAAATTTCCGATGAAAAACCTAAAAAATCGTTCAAAGAAAAGCTTGCAGTATTAAAACAGTCCAAGATTATGGACGCGATAACGGGCTTCTACGGCAAAATACTTCCCTCAGTATTAAATAAGAAGCTGGTTTGTATTTTGAGCGCAGTCGTCGTATTCGGCGCGAGCATAGGTTTATTGTTCGTTACGGGCACCGAGTTCCTGCCCTCTATCGACAAAGGGCAAATCGAAGTCAATATGACTTACGGCTCCGGGGCTGATTTGGCGGAGGTGGAAAGTGACGTTTTTGCCTTTGCGGAAACTATTCAAAATGAAATTCCCAATATAGAATACGTGTCGGTCAGCGTTGGTAAGCACGGGCTTCTTGCCTTGACGGATACGGGGCTTATAAAGGTTCAGCTTACCACAAACCGCGGCACTTCAAAAGTTGTGAATGAAATTCGTGCCCTTTCAGAGGGGAATTCGAAGCCTCGGGGCACGGTTACGGTTAAGGAAATAGACGGTGTGGTCGCTTCGCTTATGTCGGGCGCGGACGATTTATCGGTAACAATCGTCGGCGCGGACGGCGAAATTCTTAAAGCCATTACAGGTGAAATTGCCGCTAAGCTTGAAGAAAACTCTTTCAGGGACGTGAAAAACAGTGCTACCGAAACCGCCACGGAGTACAGCTTGAAGTTTGACCGCAACAAGATGGCAGAGCTTGGCTTAGACTATCAAACGCTGATTTTAACGCTTAGAATCGGGCTTGCTTCTTACACTGCTTGCACCGTAACCATAGACGACGAAACTTACGACTTAAACGTCAAGTTTGACGGAAATTCCATAACCTCCGTTGACGAGCTAAACGATTTCGTCGTGGGTGCAGATAGCGACGGAAAAGCCGTGAAACTAAGGGATATATGCGGGGTAACCGAAAATAAAGTAGAGGCTTGTATAAGAAGAACCGACGGAAAGCAGATGATTTCCGTGTCGGCTGCGCTCCCGGGCGTGGACACGGGTACGGCAAGCAAACAAATGCAGAAAATCGCGGAAGAGGTTCTTTCAAACCCCGAATACGAAGGCTACGGCTTCGAGTCGAGCGGAATATCCAGTTATCTCACGGACGCGTTCACTGGGCTTGCTGTTGCGCTCGTGGTTTCGTTCTTCCTGCTGTTTGCGGTTATGGCAGTACAGTTCTCGTCGGCGGTTAAGCCTTTAATAATAATGGCAAGCATACCGTTCAGCTTTACGGGCGGGTTCATCGCGCTCGTTATAACGGGCACGAGCCTGAACGTCGTATCGTTCATAGGCTTAATTATGCTTATGGGCGTGGTGGTAAACAACGCTATCGTCATGCTTGAAAAAATTAAGCAGTTACATAGCGAGGGGATGGAACACTTTGCCGCCGTTCAAGAAGCTTGCAAGGTGCGCCTGCGCCCGATATTTATGACGACGCTGACGACCATTCTCGCGCTTATTCCGCTTGCCATAGGCGTAGGGCAGGGCAGCGAGCTTATGCAGCCCCTCGGCATAGTCGTTATCGGCGGGCTGCTGATAGGTACGCTTGTAACGCTGCTTCTCGTCCCCACGGTTTATTGCGCCGTACATAGGCTTTCTTCCAAGTATCCCAACGGTAAACGTGCCGCCCAAACGGCTAAGAATTGAAAAGCCCAAAAAATGCGTTAATTAAGGCATATATTGGGGGGAATTGCTAAAAAACCATATTAAACCGCCCGCGGACGAGCAGTCTGCGGGCGGTTTTTAAACGATTTTAAAACATACGGGCGTGCGCCTAACAATATATATATTACGTATGGCAAAACCTTCATCGGAAAAATTTCAATCAAAAGGCGGGTTTATACTCGCAAGTATCGGTGCGGCGGTGGGGCTCGGTAACGCTTTGCGCTTCCCCGGGCTGTGCGCAAAGTACGGCGGTGGGGCGTTTCTGTTTATCTATTTTATCGCCCTCGCGGTCTTGGGATTGCCCATTCTAAACGCCGAAATCGCGCTGGGCAGAAAGGTGAAGGGCGGCGCGCCGAAATGTATGCGCAGCCTTCTTAAAGAGCCACGCGCCAAAAAGGCGGAGCACTTGGGTTGGGCTTCTTGCATAAACTCGGTAATCACCGCACTTATATACGCGGGGCTTGCGGGCTGGATCATTGCAACGGCGGTAACCGCCGTGCCGCTGTGCCTAAACGCGCCCGTGCTTGAAGACAGGGAAATAAGCGGTTTCTTCTTCAACGATATTCTATCCGCAAGGGCGGACGGTGTTATAGACGGGTTTTCGCTTTTGGTGGCGGGCTGCATACTTGTCGCGTGGGTGTTAATGTTTTTCTGCCTAAAAGGCGGGGCGGCGTCCCTTTCCAAAGCCGCAAAGTTCACGGTGGCTATTCCGATGACCCTTTTAACCGCCCTTGCCGTGCGCGGACTTCTGTATAAAAACGCCCCCGAGGCGCTTTCCGCGCTGTTTATTCCCGATTTTTCAAAGCTTTCCAGCCCGGAGCTGTGGCTAACCGCCCTCGGTCAAGTGTTTTTTTCTCTTTCGATAGTAGTCGGAATAATGCCCGCATACGGCTCGTACTTGCCCGAAGGCACCAATATTTTCAAATGCTCGCTCGTTATTGCGGCGGCGGACTTCCTGGTTTCGGTTTTGGCTTCCGTAGTGCTTTTTACCACGCTTTACGGTTGCGGACTTCAAAGCCAAATAGGCGCAAGCGGCATAATTACGGCTTTTGCGGTCTATCCCGTGGCGATAACGCGGCTTTTCGGAGGTTATCCGGCAATAAACGCGGCGGTGGGGGTGTTGTTCTATTCCTCGCTTGCAATGATGGCAATACAGTCCGCCGTGTCTATGCTGGAAGCCTTCCTTAACCCGTTTGCAGAGCAGCGAGGCAAGCCGAAAAAGCGACTTGCCGCCATCGTGTGCTTATGCGGCGCGCCGATAACGCTTATCTTTGCAACCACTGCCGCACCGACGGTCGTTGACGTAAGCGACAGATTTATAAACTTTTACAATGTGTTAATATTGGGTATTGCGGAGTGCCTTATAATAGGCACCAGTAAGCAGACGGGCGAGCTTGCGGACGAAATTAATAGGTTTGCGGCAAATGGGAAAGGAAAGATAGGGGAAGGCAAGAGGGGGCGTATAACCTTAAAAATGCCTAAAAAGGCGTTCGGGGTGTCGGTTAAATTCCTGTGCCCTGCGGTGCTTTCGGGGCTGACTTTGTACGAAATTTTGCGCTTAATCACCTTGGGGCTGGGGTATCCCTTGTGGCTACAAATTGCTTTCGGGTGGGGGCTTAGTCTTGCCGTGTTCGCAATTCCTGCCCTTTTAACGGCAAAAATTACACCCCGTAATATGTGGCGGCGAAAAAAATTGCACCCGTAATATGTACAAGTTTTAATTTTTTAAGTGAACTGCCCCGAAACAGCCGCGTTTTAGGGCGGTTTTTTCAATTGCCCCCCATATATGTGCCAAATAACGCACTTTTTGGCGCATTTTTACCTTAAAAACCGGTGAAAATCGTGTTAGTTTTGAACACAAATTTCTGTTACTAATTAACATTTTTGGCAAAGGTGCCCAAATATGGCTTAATAAACTAATAATTTTTTCACAAAAATTTTAAAAAAATCCGCAAAAACAGTTGTATTTCTTGAAATGGGGTGATATACTTAGCATACCACATTATTTCATTTACATAGCCATATTGCGGAATATTACACCGCCCTAAGTGGGCGCAGTGTACAATTTTGTAATAATTTTTTCATATGCTATTTTTCTGAAATGGTGTGGACCGAAAAGGTGCACACCTTTTTGTTTTCCGCAAAATGCGGGCGGTGAATAGTGGTGGTAAAATCGCAGCCTTATGTGCAGAAGGCGGCAAAACAAAATTCAAAGAAGCAACCCCTTTACCTATATATAATAGGCGCGGGGGAGCAAGCGAGGTATGAATTATGAAAAAATTCAAAAACTGTAAGCTTAGTATAATCATTATACTTATAGCGACGCTTTGCGTGAGCGCGGCAATAGCTATATTCGGGCTTTCAGCAAACAAGGGAACGGGGGCAGGCAATTCGTCCGCGGAAATTACCGCGCCCGAAAAGTCGGCGTCCTCGGCAATTGCAAACGGTGAAGAAACCGCAAGCGGAAACATATCGGCGCCGAAGCTTGACGCTAAGGCGACGGGGGTGACCGTAAATTCGGGCACGACGGCTTCCGCAATGGCAACCGCTTGGAACAACGCCGTAACCCAAAGCAGTTCAAGTAACGAGGTTACTTTCGTTCTGCAAGCCAACTGGACGGCGCCCGCCTCGGGCAGTTCGACGTCTTTCGGTACGGGCACGGGGTTCAGCAGCGGCGCGTTGTGCGTTCCTGCGGGTAAAAAGATTGTATTGGATTTAGCTGGCCATACCCTAAACCGCGGACTTTCCTCAAAATCCGCTGTGGCTGGCGGAGGCGTTATTAGCGTTTATGACAGTACTCTTACGATAACCGATTCAGTAGGCGGCGGTAAAATTACCGGCGGCAATACCACCGGCGATGGCGGCGGTATAACTATTTCGACCTCTAACTATTCGGTTGGTAGCAACGTGTACCTAAACGGCGGTGCAATAACGGACAACAAAGCAAAAGACGGTGGCGGCGTTTATTCTGGTGGTTATACCAACTTTTGTATGTACGGCGGTGAAATTTCTTACAACACGGCAACGAGCAAGGGCGGCGGCATTAGATGGGGCGACCCTACCGGTGCCGAAGTAAACGGTGGTAAAATTACTCATAACACTGCGGGCGCGCAAGGCGGCGGCATTTATTCGTCTTATTTCATAAATAGCGGCATCAACAACGCAGAAATTTCATATAATACGTCTTCGGGTTTGGGTTCGGGTGTTTATTCCGAATACCCTGCGACGTATAACAACGCTAAAATTATCAATAACACCGGCGGCGTTGGTATATATGGCGGAAATAATGGACCTATCACTTTAACCAACACTGAAGTTATCAATAATACCGGCACTTCAAGCGATACGGTTGCGGGTGTATATTCTTCGGCGGCTTCAAGCACTGACACCGTGGTGATAAGAATTGCGGGTTATACAAAAATATACGATAATAAGAAGAGCGGGGCGCAGTCTAACCTCTATCTTCCTACAGGTAAAACTATAGGAGTGGTCGGCGCATTAGCAATCGAATCAAATAAAGCAAGAATAGGCGTAACCCACCAAACGGACGTCTGCACGCTGACTAGTGGTTTTGGCCTTTCGGGGAATAGTAATGCAACCACGTATTTCTTCTCGGATAAAGGTAAAACGATAAGTACGTCAAACGGCGAAGTATGTACTACTGCAACGGCTGTTACGCTGGCTTCGCTTACATGGCAGTACCGTATAGGCAGCGATGGGGCTTGGTCAACTGTTACCGGTGGCAACTTTTCAAAGGAATACTCTGGTAAGCAGTTCTATGTTCGCGCACTGAATTCTGCGAACAGCACCGTTACTACTTATGGTGGTACCTCTATAAAAACACCTGGCGATTACCTTGTATACGTTTCTACGGGTGCTGCTCAGTATATAAACAGTAGTTTTACCTTCACGGTAACGAAGAAAACGTTAGACGTGGTTTGGTCGGGCGCAACCTTGACGTATAACGGTACTATGCAGTACCCCACGCCGGGCTTATCCGGACTAGTTTCCGGCGACGACGTAAAGTTAAATGTAGATACGACTTCGGCGGGAATCAATGCTGGTAGCGGATACAAAGTAACGGTAACCGGAGCTTCCGGCGCAGATATGGGCAATTATAAGCTTGGAAGCGAAACTTACAGCAAGACGTATTCTATAGAAAAGGCGTCAATCACAAGCGCAACCGTAACGTTTGCGGTGACTAATTATACTTACAACGGTTCTGCGCAAACGCCCACACCTACGGTAAAGTTGGGCACCAAAACGCTTACGCCCGGCACGGACTATACGGTTGCGTACACAAACAACACGAATGCGGGCACCGCAACTGCAACGATAACTGGCGCGGGTAACTACAAGGACACGGCAACCGCAAAGGGCAGCTTCACTATCGACCCTAAGACGATTACCGGTTCGTTCTTAACGCTTAGCGGTACTTCCGCAACTTACACGGGCAGTGCAATTACTTCTATAACTGCAACGGTTAAGGACGGCACCACTACGCTGAACACTACGAGCCATTATTCCGTTGCTTATACCAACAATACTAACGTGGGTTCGGCAACGATAACCGTAACGGGTAAAGGCAACTATACCGGCACGGCTTCTAAGGACTTTACCATAACCGCAAAGGCGCTTACAAACAGTAACGCAACCGTAACCTTGGGAACGACTACGTACACCTACGACGGCAGTGCTAAAACCCCTTCCGTATCGTCGGTAGTTACGGGTTCTTTGACGGTGCCTTCAAGCAGTTATGCAATTGCGTACAGCAACAACGTAAACGCAAGCACGAGCGCAACGGTAACGCTTACTTTAAGCGGAAACTATTCGGGTACGTTAACTAAGACGTTCACCATAAACAAGGCGGCAATTGGAACCGCAACCGTAGCGTTTGCGGTAACGCATTATACTTACACGGGTTCGGCGATTTCTCCCGCAGCTACGGTAACTTTAAGTAGTAAAACGCTAGCACCGACTACGGATTACACCATTGCGTATACGGGCAACACGAACGCCGGTACCGCAACTGCAACGGTAACTGGCACCGGTAACTATTCCGGTACTGCAACGGGCAGCTTCACTATCGACCCTAAGACTATTACCGGTTCGTTCTTGACGCTTAGCGGAACTACTGCAACTTACACCGGCAGTGCAATTACTTCTATAACTGCAACGGTTAAGGACGGCACGACTACGCTGAACACGACCAATCACTACACGGTTGCTTATACCAACAATACGAACGTCGGTTCGGCAACGATAACGGTAACCGGTAAGGGCAACTATACCGGTTCGGTTTCAAAGGACTTTACGATAACCCCGCTTGCACTTACAAGTGCCAACGCAACCGTAAATTTGGGAACGACGTCGTACACCTACGACGGCAGCTTAAAAACCCCTACCGTATCTTCGGTAGTTACGGGTTCTTTGACGGTGCCCTCAAGCAGCTATGCGATTGCGTACAGCAACAACTTAAACGCAAGCACGAGCGCAACCGTAACCATTACGCTCAGCGGAAACTATTCCGGAACGTTAACCAAGACGTTCACTATTGATAAAGCTCCTATCACGAATGCAACCGTATCGTTCGGTGTTACGAATTATACTTATACGGGCGCGGCGATTTCGCCCGTAGCTATGGTAACCATAAGCAGCAAAAACCTTGCTCAAGGCACGGATTACATGATTGCTTATACCAACAATACGAACGCCGGTACGGCAACCGTAACCGTAACGGGCACGGGCAACTACTCGGGCACGAAAACTGGCAGCTTTACCATAGATAAGAGGCAAATCTTCGTTACGGGCATAAGCGTAGCGGATAAGGCTTACGACGGCACGAAGACTGCTACCGTAGATATGTCCAAAGTAAAGATTCTCGGCATCGTTGACGCAGATAAAACCAAGTTAGGTCTTGCTTTTACCGCGGGCACCGAGTTTGACGGCGCGTCGGTAGGATTCCATTCGGTAGCAATCACGGGCGTAACGCTTACGGGCGACGCTGCGGGTAACTACGTTTTGAATTCTGACGAGTTAACGGGTTACGCGACCATTCACCCCGCAACGATAACTATTTCGGGCGTGGTTGCAAACGACAAGACTTACGACGGCACGACTTCCGCTACGTTCAATAAGGACGGCGCGACCATAACGGGCGCGGTTAGCGGCGAAGTTTCAAGCCTTCTTCAAAACCTTATTATAAACGGCTATTTTGACAGCAAGAACGCGGGCGACGGCGTAGCGGTAAGCGTAAGCGGCTACGTGCTCGGCGGCGACTATGCGGGCAACTACGTCGTTGACTTAGAGAACAGCGCAACCAGCCTTACCGCGAATATCGCAAAGGCGCAGGTTGAGGTTACGCTTGGCAAAGCCGAGTACACCATAACCTACGGCAACGCGCTTAAAATTACTTATACGCAGAACAGCCCCGTCAAGAGCGAAGGTATCGGGCTTACGCTCGAATTCTACGACGAACACGGCAACACCAAGCTTGACGGCGTGCCTACGGATGCGGGCAAATACCTCGTGAAGGTAGCGGTAGACGCCGACGACGTAAACGTTGGCAACTACACGATTAAGACTACGGGCGAAGGAATAATTTCCCAAGCAACCGTAACGATTGAAAAGGCAACCCTTACCGTAACGGTTGAGGACCTTGAAATCGAGTACGGCGACGAGAAGCCCGCAGACGACGATTATACGCTTATCTTCAACGGCTGGCTTAACGGCGACAAGGCGGCGTTTGAGGACGGAGATATTACCTTTATTAAAGATATAGTTATCTCCACCGACTACGCTAAGGGCGACGATGCGGACGCATACGATATAACCCTTTCGGAAGGCGAGCTTAAAAACTACGAGCTTACCTTCGTTGACGGCGTGCTTTGGGTAATGCCCAAGAAAGTAACCGTAATAATCGACGACAAGTCCGTCGTATACGGCGAGGACGAGGCTGAACTTACCTCTAACGGCACCGAGGATATGCAGATAACCCTTGAAAGGGAAGAAGGCGCGAACGTAGGCAAGTACGTAATTTCGGGCGACTGGGATAACGACAACTACGACGTCACCTTCATTAACGGTTTGTACGAAATTACGAAAGCTAAGCTTACCGTAACGGCTAAACCCAAGAGCATAACCTACGGCGACGTTGCTGCAAACGACGGCGTAACCTATACGGGCTTTGCTGACGGCGAGGACGAAAACGTACTTGGCGGCGAGCTTGGGTACAGATACACGTACACGCAGTACGGCAATATTTACGAGGATGGCACCAATAACGCCATTGCTTACTATATTATCCCTTACGGCTATACTTCTTCCAACTACGAAATAGAGTACGTCAACGGACTCTTAACCGTAAACAAGAAGGCGGCAACCGTAACCTTAACCAACGCGGCAAGCGACATCACGAGCGTACCCGCAGACAGAGAAGTTGCGGCACAGAAGATGAAGTACGCCGTAAACGGCACCGTTAACGGAGACGACCTTATTATAATTCTTTCGATAGCCGAAAACGGCGAAAACGG
The DNA here is from genome assembly GCA_947176485.1 of uncultured Clostridia bacterium. Classification (GTDB taxonomy): domain Bacteria; phylum Bacillota; class Clostridia; order Christensenellales; family Borkfalkiaceae; genus Coproplasma. Next base: position 22,588 of record CAMWQS010000001.1, read on the forward strand.
AGCTTACACGGTACCTTGGTGCGCGGTCGGCGTGTACAAAGTAACGGGTACTGCGGGCAACTCGAACTATAACGTAACGTTCGTATACGAAGGCGGCTTAACTTACGGTACTTACACGGTAACGCAGGGCACGCTTATCGTTACGGCAAATACTCTTATAATCGGCTACGGCGACGTCGTAGCGTTCCCCGCTGATTTGGACGAAGCGGTAACGGCAGAGGGCTTGCCTGCGGGCTCGACCCTTAAAGAACTCGTTCAAAGCGGCGTAATTTCGGGCACGCTCACGATAGTTCCCTACGGCGACGAAAAGTACGATGAATATGCGACGATGGGCTCGGCTTACCAGCTTGGCGGCGACATCTTCGACGCGTCCGGCAACAGAATAAGCTACATAATAATTCCCACCGGACTTTCTTCGGCAAGTTACAACATTATCTTCAAACCCGGCAAACTTATGATTGAGCCCAAGTCGATAGTCGTAACACTTGACAACAAATCAAGCGTATACGGAGAGGCGTTGAAAGAACTTACGGCATCGGCAGAGGGACTTGTAAACTACGACCCCGAAGAAAAGTCGGTGGTTGAGTTCCTCGGTATAACGGGGCTTGTAAAGGCTGATGGCAGTGATGCGGGCAGCTACGCTATAACCGCAACCGGCAGCGACAATAAGAACTACCGCGTAACCTTCGCTTACGGCGTATACACCATTGAGCAGTATGAAGTAACGCTTGATTGGGAAATTGAAGAAAAGTATACCTATAACGGTACAGAGCAAGCGCCTGTGGCGAAGTTTGAAATGCCCGACGGCACGGTTTACAAGAGCACCGATACGACGGATAAATATATAGAAGTAAACGGCGGCGGCACTAACGCCGGTGATTACAAGGCGCAAGCGTTGCTTCTTAACTCCAACTTGAAATTCAAGGCGGATACGGAAACGGAGCAGAGCTTCACGATTGAGAAGAAACAGCTTATCGTAACTTGGTATGCGGACAAAGACGATATCGGCAACGAAGACAAGGCAGTTGCACCTAATTCTTCGCCTATCGAGTACGAGTACAAGACGCGCCATCCTTACGCGCCCGTAGTCAAGCTTGAAGGCATTGAAGAAGTGGACGAGAGTGAAGACTTCTACTATATCAGCGGCGAGCAGACCGCAGTAAGTTTAAGTCCTTACGAGGCGGTATTGCATATTCTTAACGCAAACTATTGCGTTGCACAAGACGATATGAAGATATTCTTCGTAATCGTAAAGAGCGCACCCGACGAATTCGCTTGGTACGAGGACGCAGATTTTGCAACGCAAATATCCAGCCTTAAAAAGTATACCTACAACGGCGGCGTTCAACACCCCGTAGCAAAAGCTTTGGGCGACGAAGAATTCGTTTACGTTATATACCTGATTACCGGAGACACGGAAAAGAAGGTAATTTCCACGATAGACGTGGGCAGCTACAAGATTGTGGCAACGCCCGTAAACAGCAACTTGCAGTTAACCGAAACCCAGGCAACGTTCTATTTCGACATCGTTGCAATGGAAGTAAGCGTTAACTGGAGCGCGAAGACCTTCGAATACAACGGCTTAGAGCAAGTACCTACTGCGTACTATATCGACGCGCTTGGTCAGAAGGTAAACCTTACGGTAAACGGCGATAAGGGCGTGGACGCGAACGGAGAAGACGAAAGCTACTCTATAAGCGTAACGCTGGAGAACGGCAACTACGTATTCATCGTTGACGGTGAAGCTACGGATACTATCGAAACTACCTACACCATAACCGCAAAGAACATAACGGTTAAGTGGGAATCGAAGATTGACGAAGCCGGCAACTGGACTATGGTTTACAACGGTACGGTCGTTAACTCTGACGAAGAACACAAAGACTTAACGGCTACCGCAACGATGATAAACGCGGTAGAGAACGTCGGGCTTAAAATGACCGTAATGTATCAAGCGAACGAGAACGACACTCCCGTAGAGGTAAGCGAAATTCACGACGCTGGCATCTATACGCTTTGCGTCGGGCTGGCTGAAAACTCGCCCAACTATAACGTTGTGGACGCAGAGAAGATTTTCACCATTCAAAAGAAACAGCTTACCGTGTCTGCGGTCAACAAGGAAGTAAACACCGGTGCGGTTGCACCCGCGCTTACGGCAACCTACGAAGGCTTTGTGGAAAACGAAAGCGCGGCAAGCCTTGGGCTTGACGAAAGCAAGTGGCTTACCACGAACTATAACTTAAACAGCCCTTATATAGACGAAAACGAATATACTAAGGACGGCGATATAGAAAAGCTCGTAACCCTTGCGGACGTTACCGCAGGCGGATACAAAGGTTACTTCATAGTACTTACTGACAGCGAAGCAAGGCTTGAAGAATTAAACGGACTTCTTCATAACTACGACTGGAGCTTCAATTACGGCAGAATGATTATAATTGCCGTAAACGGCGACGTAAGCATTATCCTTACGCAGTCGTATAACGGTGAGGACCAGCTTCCCGCGGCTAAGTATAAGTCGGGCAACAACTGGATTGACCTTAAAGTAGAAGTATACACCGACGGAACTTATACCGAAAAGGTTGAAAACCCCGAGGTTAAGAACGTAGGCGAGTACTACGTACTGTTGAAGAAGTACAGCGAGGACAACGTAACGCTTGAAGGAGCAGAAGCAGACGGCAGTGTGAAGAAAGTCTTCAACATCATTGCCCGCGAAATAGAAGTAAAGATTATAGATAAGAGCGTAGTATACGGCGAGCTCACCGAAGATAACGTGGAAGAATTGCTTGCAAGCGCATGGGAGTACGCTTCCAAAGACGCATTGCGCCGTCCCCTTGAACAAGACGAAGATGCGATAGGTATTAATCTTATAGCAGAGTTTGACTTCGTAGGCGGATACGCAACCGTAAACGCATACACGCTGACGGGCGAGTGGAGCGAAGACGAAACCCTCCGCAAAAACTACAACGTGGTATTCGTTGGAAGCAACGGTGATAAGGGCGAACTCAAAGTAACTGAAGCTGAAATAACCTTCACGGCAACCTTAACGGAAGGGGTTAACCAGATTCTCGAAACGGATAAAGCTAACGGCAACTACCTAATTGGACTTTATTCGAGAAAGGACGGCAAGTACGAGCATATCGATATTGCCGGCAATCAGGAAGCAGCAGTAAAAATTTACTACTCTAACATCTACGACCGTTCGGTATACGAACTTACGGATAACCTTCCTCAAGACGAGGATGACGCGGCGTGGAGAGAAATGCCTTTGTGCAGCATGCCCGTAGCGGCAGACGGAAGCTACTACGTGAACTTCAAAGTAGAAGTAGCTAACCACAAGACCTATTACGGACAGTGGACTGTAGAGGTAATAGCGGGTAAGGCGTACGTAAGAATTATTTTCAGCGACAAGCAATTTACCACTACTTACGGCGACGAAGTGCTCAACGGTACCGATTTGGCGGCAAAGCTTTATAACGAAGGTTACGTAAGCTGCCTTGATTTGACCGAAGACACGTTCCGTGAGAACGTAGAAAACGGCAACCTTACCGCAAAACTGCTTGCAGACGGCGATATTACCGTAGGCAGTTACGCAATCGTGTTCGAGGGTATTGAAAAGATTAATCCCGACTGGATTATAACCTACAAGCATGACGTAAACGCAAATGACGATACGGCTACCAATATCGGAAGATACGTCGTAACGCAGCGCAATATTACGTTAAGCTGGGATAAGACTTCGTTCGTTTACGACGGCGAGGCGCATATGCCTACTCCCACGATAGCTGGCTGGAAGCTTCTTACGTCCGTACAGAACGGCACGGTAACCGTTTACACCTTCGAAAACGAAATAAGCGGCGTAACCCTTAACCTTACCGTTAAAACGAACGGCGGCGACTTCACGAGCGTCGGCAGTGAAAATATCGTAATTGCCGAAATCGAAGACGTAAACTACGCGCTGGATTCGTTAAATGCAACTCGTGCGGTATCCATTATCGGTGAAAGCACCCCGGCACCCGTTGACCCTGTAGACCCCATTAACTATATCGTACAGAACGGTATACCCGAATGGGTGGCATGGCTAATAGGAGCCGTTGCGGCGATAGCGCTGGTAGCAATTATCGTTCTGGCGGTAAAAAGCAGCAAGGTTAAGTCCTTAGCTGACGATGACGGCTTCTACGACGATATCGACGAAAATTCTTAATTTACTCCAACGAAAAAGGCGTGCGGCTTTAAGCTGCGCGCCTTTTAGTTTGACTGAACAACGGATGGTTAAGCGGAAAGCTTGTTAAAAATTTTCATATTATTTTACAAATTTACACGCGAAAATTGTTTAATTTTGTATTTAAATATTGTTTTATTTTGTAATTAATTAATGATATAATAACATTGATTAAGTATTATTTTATCAATTCGCAATTATTTAGGAGTGAGATAATGGCACAAAACGTTTTTGAGGGCACTGAGAAGCAGATGTCCGAACTTATGGCTTGTATCGACGAGAACCGTGGCGAGCCGGGCGCGCTTATGCCCGTTTTGCACGCCGCACAGGATATCTACGGATATCTTCCCGCCGAAGTGCAGACGGTTATCGCAGAGGAGCTGAACGTTCCCCTTGCGGAGGTGTACGGCGTTGCAACCTTTTATTCGCAGTTTTCTTTAAACCCCAAGGGCAAGCACAAAATAAGCATTTGCCTTGGCACGGCTTGCTACGTTAAAGGCTCGGATAAAATTTTGGAAGCGGTCGAGCACGAGCTAAGAATTAAGTGCGGTGAATGCACGCCCGACAAAAAGTTCTCAATTGAAAGCTGCCGTTGCGTGGGCGCGTGCGGGCTTGCACCCGTAATGATTATCGACGGCGAGGTTTACGGCAAGCTGTCCCCCGACGACGTAAAGGGCATACTCGACAAGTACGTTAAGGATTGAGGTGTAAAATGACGGTAGAAGAATTAAGACGGATTTCCGCTGAAAAGGCGGCGCTTATAAACGTAAGAAGAATAGTACGCGAACAAGCCGAAAAGCTTGCGCCCCAAACGGGTTACAGAAAGCAGGTCTTGGTCTGCGGCGGTACGGGTTGTACCTCGTCGCACTCTCACCAGGTTATCGAGCAGCTTGAAAAGTCCTTTAAAGAGCTCGGCATTGACGACGTGCTAATCGTCAAAACGGGCTGCTTCGGTCTTTGTGCTTTGGGCCCTATAATGATAGTTTATCCCGAGGGTGCGTTCTATTCGCAGATGACCCCCGAGCACGCAAAGACGGTTGCCGAAAAGCACCTTGTAAAGGGCGGGCAAATCGTAAAAGAGCTTTTATACGCCGAAACCGTTCAACCCGACGGCGGCGTTATTCCCTTCTCGGAAATACCTTTCTACAAGCACCAGATGCGCATAGCACTCCGCAACTGCGGCGTAATCGCGGCGGAAAGTATTGAAGAAGCTATCGGCGCGGGCGACTATTCCGCGCTTGCGCGTGCCTTGTTTGAAATGACCCCCGACGGCGTAATTGATGAAATTTTAAAGTCGGGCCTTCGCGGTAGAGGCGGCGCGGGCTTCCCTACGGGTCGCAAATGGCTGTTCACGAAGCAAGCCGCCGGCGATAAAAAATACGTCTGCTGTAACGCGGACGAGGGCGACCCCGGCGCGTTCATGGACAGGTCGGTCTTGGAAGGCGACCCCCATTGCGTGCTTGAAGCAATGACCATCGCGGGCTACGCGATAGGCGCACAGGAAGGCTACATATACGTCCGTGCAGAGTATCCCATCGCGGTTGAAAGGCTTAACATAGCAATCAAGCAAGCAAGAGAATACGGCTTGCTCGGCAACAATATTTTGGGTAGCGGCTTCAACTTCGATATTCATATCCGTCTCGGCGCAGGCGCGTTCGTGTGCGGAGAAGAAACCGCGCTTATCGCAAGTATCGAAGGGCACAGGGGCGAACCCCGTCCTAAGCCGCCCTTCCCCGCAAATAGCGGTATTTTCCAAAAACCCACGGTTATCAACAACGTAGAAACCTGGGCAAACGTCGCACCCATTATCAACAACGGCTACGCGTGGTTCTCTTCCATCGGCACCGAACGCAGCAAGGGCACAAAGGTCTTTGCGGTCGGCGGTAAAATCAACAACGTCGGGCTCGTGGAAGTACCTATGGGCACGCCCCTTAAAACTATCGTCTACGACATCGGCGGCGGCATCCCCCACGGCAAAAAATTCAAAGCCGCGCAGACGGGCGGACCTTCGGGCGGCTGTATCCCCGCAAAGCATATCGATATCGGTATGGACTTCGACAACCTCACTGCCATCGGCTCGATGATGGGCTCGGGCGGTCTTATCGTCATGGACGAGGACACCTGTATGGTGGACATCGCCAAGTTCTATCTCGAATTCACCGCGGACGAAAGCTGCGGTAAGTGTACGCCTTGCCGTATAGGCACCAAACGCCTTTTGGAAATTCTCGATAAAATTTGCAGCGGTAAGGGCGAGCCCGAGGACCTTGACAAAATCAAGGAAGTGGCGGAGCATATGAAGTCCTCGTCGCTGTGCGCGTTGGGGCAGTCTGCGCCCAACCCCATACTTTCGGCAATGGAGCATTTCGGCGACGAGTACGAGGCGCATATCTACGACAAGAAGTGCCCCGCAGGCGTATGCAAATCGCTTTTAAACTACCACATAGAACCCGACAAGTGCCGCGGCTGTACGCTGTGTGCAAGGAACTGTCCCGCAAACGCAATTTCGGGCGCAGTCAAGAGCGCGCACGAAATAGACACGACGAAGTGCATTAAGTGCGGTCAGTGTATTGCGCATTGCCGCTTCGGCGCAATCGTCAAAAAATAAAACGCATATAAGCGTCGCAATACTTCGTCAAGCTTGCGTTTTGCCTTGGTCATTTACTATTTGTAAACTCCCTGCGGCAAATCCGCGCTTTCCTTGTCTTGCTCGCTTCTCTGTGTTTTAGGTCGTATATATCAGTTAGTTATTTATATAGAGGACAATATGGTAAATTTAAAAATTAACGGCATACCCGTGAGTGTGCCCGAAGGCTCAACGATTTTACAAGCGGCTAAGCTTGCCAACGTAAGAATTCCCACACTTTGCTATTTAAAGGACGTTCAGTGCGTGGGCGCGTGCCGTCTTTGCCTCGTAGAGGCAACGGGCGCAAGGGGCTTGGTTGCGGCGTGCGTTTATCCCGTAACCGAGGGAATGGAAGTGCGTACCAACACCCCCCGCGTAAGAAAATCGAGAAAGACTACTATCGAGCTTATTCTTTCCACGCATAAGAAAAAATGCCTTTCTTGCGTGCGTTCTATGAACTGCGAGCTTCAGAAGCTTGCCTTAGAGTACAACGCCGAAGAGGACAGATTTGGCACCGACCACGACTTGAAGCCCATCGACGATTTGTCGGCGTCGGTCGTGCGCGACAACTCGAAGTGCATTATGTGTACCCGTTGCGTTGCTGCGTGCGAGCATCAGACGATAGGCGCAATAGGACCTAAAAACCGCGGCTACGCCAAAGTGATAGGTTCGCCGTACGACGTTTCGCTTGCCTTCACGCCCTGCGTAAACTGCGGACAGTGCGTAGTTGCGTGCCCAGTAGGTGCGCTATACGAAAAGTCGGCGGTGGCGGACGTATGGGGCGCAATAGTTGACCCCGAAAAAGAGGTGGTATTCTTCACCGCGCCTTCCGTCCGTGCAACCCTCGGCGAAGCGTTCGGCTTGCCCGCAGGCACCAACGTCGAAGGCAAAATGGTTACCGCAATCAAACAGCTCGGCAACGTTAAGTGCTTCAATATGGATATCACTGCAGACCTCACCATTATGGAGGAGGCAACCGAGCTTTTAAACAGATTACAGACGGGCAAACCCACGCCCATGTTCACAAGCTGCTGCCCCGGCTGGGTTAAGTTCGCGGAGCATTACTATCCAGAATTCCTTCCCAACATATCCACTTGCAAATCCCCGCAGGAAATGTTCTCGGCAGTGCTTAAAACCTATTACTGTGAAAAGCACGGCATAGACCCCAAAAACCTTTACGTCGTTTCGGTTATCCCCTGCACGGCGAAGAAGTTCGAAATTTCGCGTGACGAGTTAGGGCACTATACGGATGCGGCGCTCACCACCCGTGAGCTTGCCAAAATGATAAAGGAAGCGGGCATCGATTTTGCTAATCTTAACGATAGCGAGTTCGACACACCGTTCGGTAAGGCGTCGGGCGCGGGCGCAATCTTCGGCGCAACGGGCGGCGTAATGGAGGCGGCTTTAAGAACCGCCGCAATGAAGCTCGGCGGCAAGGGCGCACCTATCGAGTTTAAGGAAGTTCGCGGCACGCAAGGCGTTAAAGAAGCGGAGTACACCGTTGGCAAAACCACCGTCAAGGTGGCGGTTGCAAGTGGTCTCGGAAACGCAAGAAAAGTTTTGGAAGCTATAAAGAGCGGTGAAAAGGACTACACCTTCGTTGAAATCATGGCTTGCCCCGGCGGGTGCATAAACGGCGGCGGTCAGCCCTACGTCCACGACGAGGTCCGCAACAATATCGACTTAAAGGCAGTCCGCGCTAAGGCTTTGTACGACTATGACAAGGAAAGTAAAGTCCGTTGCTCGCACGATACCCCCGCGGTAGAAGTACTGTACAAGGAATACTTCGGCGAGCCTAATTCCCACAAGTCGCACGAGCTGTTACATACCACTTACGCAAAGAGAGATAAGTATTAATAAAATGGATAAAGCCCGACGGCTGTGCGCCGTCGGGCTTTTTTAAAATAAATTATTTTTATCTATTGAATATTGAAAAACGCTGTGTTAAAATAGTTATGTTAAAAGGGGGAACAGCTATGAAAGACTGTAATTGCGGATATTGCGTGGGCGGCGAGCCGCTTGCTAAATTCGGTATAAAGATATGTGATTTATCCGTAAGTCAGCTTATTCTGTTTAAAGAGCAATCCAAGCGCGGCAGAGTTATCGTCGCGTACAAAGACCACGTAAGCGAAATCGTGAATATCTCGGACGAGGAGCGCAACGCCTTCTTCGCGGACGTGAACCGCGCCGCAAAGGCTATCCACAAGGTATTCAAGCCCGATAAACTAAACTACGGCGCATACGGCGACACGGGTTGCCACCTTCATATGCACCTTTGCCCCAAGTACGCGGGCGGGGACGAGTGGGGCGGCACCTTCACAATGAACCCGCAAAAAGTTTATCTTACCGATGACGAATATCAGAAGATGATTGAAGATATTAAAGCGGCATTATAATAAGGGAGAATTTTTATGGCACATAACGTAATTGCCGAAGCTAAAAGATGTTTAAACTGCAAAAGGCCCTTGTGTAGGCAAGGCTGCCCCGTGAATACGCCCATTCCCGATATGATTTCCACTTTTTTAAGCAGCGACATTAAAAAGGCGGGCAAGATGGTGTTCGATAACAACCCGCTGTCCGTGGTCTGCTCGATAGTATGCAACCACGCCAACCAGTGCCAAGGGCACTGCGTTCGCGGCATTAAGGGCGAGCCCGTCGAAATAAGCACTATCGAAAACTTCGTTTCGGGGCACTACCTTGACAGTCTCGAGCTTGAAAAGGCAGAGCCCAACGGCATAAAGGTTGCCGTCGTCGGCGCGGGTCCCGCTGGCATAACCATTTCAATTAAAATGGCGCAGCTCGGCTACGACGTAACCATATTCGAAAGCAAGACGGAAATAGGCGGCGTATTAAGATACGGCATTCCCGAGTTCCGCCTTCCCAAAGCCATAGTGGACAAGTACGAGGGGCTTTTACGCAAGCTCGGCGTTAAAATAAAATACAACGTAACCATCGGCAAAGCTTTCGGCATAGAGGAGCTTTTCCGCGACGGCTTCAAGGCAATTTCCATAGGCACGGGCGTAACCTGGCCCATTGCCTTGAATATCAAGGGTGAATCGCTCGGGCACGTTCACTACGGCGTACACTTCCTGGAGCGTCCCGACGTTTACAAGCTCGGTCAGAAGATGGTCATAATCGGCGCGGGCAACGTCGCAATGGACGTGGCGCGCACGGCTTTAAGAAAGGGCGTAAGGGACGTTACCATTACGGTCAGAAGCGACAAGGTTTCGGCAAGCGACGAAGAAAGAGAGTACGCGGAAATCGAGGGTGCGCAGTTCGTATTTAACAAGCAGCCCGTTGAAATTACGGATAACGGCGTTCTGTTCGCCGACACCGTTTGCGACGAGGAAGGGCGCATTTTAAGCGTATCCGATACGACGGAGCTGATGGAGGCGGACAGCGTTATGATATGTATTTCACAACGCCCGTCAAACCTTATCCTCACCCAGACGGAAGGGCTCGAAACCAACGAGCGCGGGCTTGCAAAAATCAACCCAGACGGTTCGACAACCCGTAAAGGGCTGTTTGCCGCGGGCGACGTAGTGCGCGGCGCAAAGACTGTCGTTGAGGCGGTTGATACGGCAAAGCACGTTGCCGCCGCAATGGACGCATACTTGAAATCATTACCAAAAGAATAAAAAGAATATAGAAAAAGCCGCCGCGGGCACCTTCCCGCGGCGGCTTTAGTTTGATTTGTGATTAGTTCGTTTTTCGCAAAAGTTATTAAGATACGAGATTAAACGGAACGTTTACCTTTGTATTTCGTATTCTTGGTTCATAAGCTTTTTAATTGACGATTCGTCGTCGGTTATGTTGAAGTCGCCGTGCATAGTGTGTTTAATTACGGACGACGCAACCGCAAAGTTCACTATCTCGTCGGGGTTCATTCCGCGCATAATCGCGTAAATCATACCGCTTGCAAACGCGTCGCCGCCGCCGACCCTATCCAAAATATTAAAGCGGTAGGTCAGGCTTTCGTAGGTTTCTCCCTCGTACCACATAAAGGCTTTAAGGCTGTTTTCACTGCCCGAATGTACGTATCTCACGTGCCTGCCTATCGCCTTAAAGTTGTACCGCTTGTGCAGCTCGCGGAAAATTCTGTCCTGCTCCTTATACGAAGGATTCATTGACAGTCCGTCTTTCATATCCTTGCCGTTCTCGTCGCGCAGGTTTATAGGCTCTATGCCGAACAACACGTCAACGTAAGGCAAATATTCGGTTATACAGTCGCGTGCCTCTTGCCAGCCCCACAACGCCGAGCGGAAGTTGCAGTCAAAGCTCACGGTCATTCCAAGCTCTTTTGCCGCTTTAAGCGCGTATAAAACGAGCTTGCGGCAGTTTTCCGAAAGCGCGGGTGTTATGCCCGAGGTGTGCAGCCAAGTAAAGCCTTTCAGCTTTTCTTTGAAATCTATTTGTGAGTAGTCGTACTTTGAGAACGCGCTGTCCTTTCTGTCGTAAGTAACCTTTGACGAACGCACGCCGAAGCCCTCTTCCAAAAAGTAAATGCCCATTCTGCCCTCGTTCGAGTAGATGCAGGGCGAGCAGTGCACGTCGTTAGAGCGAAGGTACCTTATCGCCGCCTTGCCTATCGAGCTTTCGGGCACTACCGTAAAGTACGAGGAGTCAACGCCAAGGTTTGAAAGCGCCGCCGCAACGTTCGCTTCCGCGCCGCCGTAGGTTACCTTGAACTCGTCTGTGGTGCGGATTTTTTCATAGTTAGGGGGCGAAAGCCTAAGTAAAAGCTCGCCCATAGTGATAAATTTAACGCCTGTTATATTTGCCATAATTTTCCCTCTTAAGTTTATTATATCACCCGTTTTTTTATTTGTACATACCAAAATTAAAAATTATCTTGCTTGAAGTACCGTTTTTTGATATAATTGTCTAAAACGGCAAACTTTTCGGGGGGACGAATGAAAATAGCAATAAACACGAGCGCGATTTCCTATAACGGCGATATGGACTTTGCAGAGTTTGAACGCCTTGGCGAGATAAAGTACTTCGGTGAAATTCCGAGGGAAGAGCTTTTTGCCCTCTGCGCCGACTGTAACGCGCTAATCGTCAACAAGGTTGAAGTTGACGAAGCCTTGCTTGCGGCTTGCCCCGATTTAAAGTACGTGGGCACCTTCGCCACGGGCTATAACGTCGTGGATATCGAGGCGTGCCGTCGTCGCGGCGTAACCGTTTGCAACGCACCCGACTATTCCACACACTCTGTAAGCCAGCACGTTTTCGCCTTGCTTTTGAATTTGTACGGCAAAATTTCCGAATACACTTCGTCGGTTGCCGCGGGCGACTGGATAAAAAGCAAAACCTTCTGCTATTACCCGTATCCAACTTACGAGTTATCTGGCAAAACCTTCGGCGTTTTCGGCTACGGCAACATAGGCAAATCGGTTGCAAAAATAGCCGAAGCCTTCGGCGCAACCGTGGTTATCTGCACCCGCACCCCGCCCAAGGACTGCCCCTACAAACAGGTCAGCTTTGAAGAAATGCTTAAAATTTGCGATATAATTTCTCTGCACTGTCCGCTGACGGATAAAACGGCAAAGCTTATCGATAAAAAGGCTTTAAGCCTTATGAAGAAAACGTCAGTATTAATCAACACCGCACGCGGCGGACTCGTTGACGAGGTTGCGCTTGCCGCCGCCTTGAACGAGGGGCGCATTGCGGGCGCGTGCCTCGACACTGTAGCCGTCGAGCCTATGCGTGCCGACAATCCGCTGTACGGCGCGAAGAATTGCCTTATAACGCCCCATATAGGTTGGTTGCCTAAGGAAACCCGCCAAAGACTTTTGGAGATTGTGGCGGGCAATTTAAAAGCTTATATGGAAGGCAAACCCATCAACGTAGTTAGTTAAAACGCATATAAGCGGCGCAATACGGCGTTGCACTCCGTGCCGCCTTGCTCATTTACGCAAAGTAAACTCGCGGCGGTCGGTACTCGTGCGCCTTGTCTTGCTTGCTTCTCTGCATTTTTGACATACATTATAACAAAAGCCCCGCGGCGCACGCCGCGGGGCTTAATTAATTTTATTTTAATCGTTGTATAACGTGCTTGTAATCGTATCGAGCGAATAATTCAAAGTACCGAGGCTGAAAGGAATGGGCACCGACATTTTAACCATCGTCGTTCTGCCCGTGTTATTCCTTGCGTTATCGATTGCCGCAAACCAATACTGTTGCGAAACGCCATTCATATCGTTAGCCGAATTAAGCTTGGCGGTTACGCAAACGGTGTGCAAGGACTTGCCTTCGCCTTTGACGTATAAACCGACTGCTTCGTTGCCTAAAATTTCCTCGTAAGCCGTTCTGTCTTTTTCGCTTAAAGCTGTGGAGGAACCTGTAAAGGTATAGTCCTGCAGCTTTCCGGAGGGTGAATAAACGCTGATAACCTGCGATAAGCCTTCGCTAAGCTGCATAGCCCTGACCGCGATATTCAAGCCGTTTACGTCTACCAAGGAGTTGTCCGTATCGCCAAGTCCGTCGGTTACGAACTCTTTTGCACCGTCGCCCGTTATAACGGTTTTAGCCGCCGTGCCCTCGTAGTTGTAAGAGGTTTCAACCGTCTGGTTGACCGTAACGTAAGCTTCTTCCAAGCTGCTTACTTGATACTCCGCAGGGGAAGCCCCGTTCACGATTTGCTTCGAATACAGCGGGCGCAAATGCTCGTTTACGTCCGTGAAATAGCTTACCGTCTTTATGCTGTTATGGAAGGGTTCGGAGGTTTTGTCGCCAACCGTGAAGGTAACGGAAGGAACGTCAAGCTCCGTTTCATAGCAGTATACGGTGATAGCCTCGTCGGGATAGGACGCCTTGAATTCTTCGTTAATCAAATCTTTTTTGAAGGTCGTCCCGTAGAACTTCGTCGTATAGGTACCGTCCGAATAGTCAACGGAATAGGTGGTGTTGCCCGCCGTTTCCTTGTCGTGTTTTACGGTATAGACGATTTCTTCCGCGCCCTTAAACGCGTCGTTACCTTCGGTAAAGGTAGGCTGAATATATTTGAAATTCGTATCCGCATACCAGTTTGAGCTGAACGCCGCCTCGTTTGCTTTTCCGGTGTTGCCGCACCCGTTACAGCCGGTACAACCCGCAAAAATAACCGCACAGCCCGCCGCCAAGGTAAGCGCGGCAACGCCAAAACGTTTCTTCATAAAATACCCTTTAAATTGAAATTACGGTTATTATATCATATAATTTTAATTTTGTAAAAACTTTTATGCCCAAATTCTTTAAATTTACTTTCTCTTTATGGTATAATGGTTTCACCTTAATTTTATGTTACACGCTATAAACTGCGCGGCTTTGTCCGTCGCACTGGAACAACTTAAAAAAATCGTCAAGGAAAACGAAGAAAAGGGTCAAAAGACGGTAATCTTCTGTGAAGACAGATTATCCCTTGCCGCCGAGCGCACGGTCTGCGCCGCGGTAGAGGGTACTTTTTCCACGTCCGTTTTCACCTTGGCGCGCTTTTTGGCAAGCGAAAAGGGCAAGGCTGAAAACGTCCTTTCAAGCCAAGGCTCGGCTATGGCTGTCCGCAAAATAATAGGCGACAAGAAGAACGAGCTTACCCTTTTCAAAAAGCTGTCCGCGGCGGGTGCGGCCCAGTCCGTTTACGATACTATCGCGCTTTTGTATTCCTCACGCGTGTCTGCGGAGGACGCCGCAAAGGCGGCGGAAAACGGCGGTATCCTCGGCGGCAAGCTGCACGATTTGGCGATTATTTATTCGGAGTACGAAAAGTATCTTAAAGAGAGCGGCAAGCAAGACAGAAACGCTTATCTTCGTCAGCTTGGCGTGGTTATATCCGAAAGCCAGAAAATCCGCAGAAGCTGCGTGGTGTTCTTGGGCTTCCAAGCCTTCACCAGCACTTCCGCAGAATGCGTCCGTGCGGCGTTCGGCGCGGCAGAAAGCGTTTACGGGCTGTTTATAGGCGGCAAGGAAGATTTGTACGTCAACGAGGCAAGCGCAACTTTCCTTGCCATCGCAAACGAGTTCGGCGGCGCCGATATTTCTTCGGTGCGCGGCGACAGTGCTGACGAGGCGGAGGTTCTCCGCCGTGCCGTCTACAACGCCGAAAGCTTTTACTGTGAGCCAGTGCCGACCGACAAAGTCAACATCTACGAGGCGGCTGATACCGAGGAAGAACTTGAGTTCATCGCCGTCAATATAAAAAAGCATATCTCTCAAGGCGAGCGTTACGCAAAAATTTCCGTAATGCTCCCCAACGTTGACGAGGGCGAGCGCGCTCTTGCCCGCGTATTCTCGCGCTATAAAATTCCCTACTATGCGGACAGAAGGCTGTCTTTGTCCGAGCACTCGCTTTGCGCCTTCGTCGTAAACTATCTAATCTGTGCAACTTCGGGTTGCCCGTTTGCAGAGGTGGATGCAATAATCGCTTCACCCTATTTCCCCGCAGAGCGCGCCGAAAAGGATATCTTCCGTAACTACCTTTTAAGGCTTGCCTCCTACCGCGGCGGCGTTAAGCGCACGCCTAATAGCGAGGCGACGGCTAACCTCGGCTTTGATATAAACGCCGTCGAAAAGGTGAGAAAAGAGTTTTTAAATGGACTTGACTTTTTATCCGTAAAAGGCGGTATTTCAAGCATATGTGGGGGTCTACGCGCACTTTTAGAGTATTTTAAGGTGCAAGAAAGGCTAAATGATATTGCCGAAAGGTACCGCGACTACAGGCCCACGGCGGCGCAATTTTCTTCCCGCGCATACGAAAGCTTGCTTACGGTTTTGGACGAAGCCGAAAGCATTTCGGACGGGGCAACCGTCAAAGAGTTCGTAAAAATATTAAAAAGTGGCTTTTCCGCTATGAAAATCTCGCTTATCCCCCCCAAGGCGGACGCCGTTTTCGTCGGGGATTTGGCGGCAACCGCAAACACGGGCAGTAACGTGGTTTTTGCCGCGCATCTTTCGGGCGAAGAGCCCTCCGCAAGCTCGGATACGTCCCTTCTAACCGATAGGGAAATTGCCGCGCTTGAAAGCGTTAACCTCAATATATCCCCTAGGATAAGCCAAGTTAACGCCCGTAAAAGGGAAACTTGCGCGCTCAACATCTGCGCCTTCAAAAGCAGACTTTATCTGTCTTATTCCGTGCGCCAGAACGGCGAGGAAAGCGGCGCAAGCGAGCTTATTTCATACGCCGCCGCGGCTTTTAAGACTACTAAGGGAGCAAAACTGGAGCCCGTTTCCGTAAAAAAGGTGGAAACGCTCTACCGTGCAATACCCTATTATTGCAGTGAAAAGCTGCCCGCAATAAAATATTTAAGAAAGTTTGCCGCCGCCGAGTGCGCCCCGTCGGTCTATAAGGTTTTAACCGAGCACGGCTTTGAGCGTGAGGCGTCTGCCGCACTCAAAATACCCGTTAAACGCGCCATATCCTGCGGGCAACGGCTTTATTTGGGCGGAAAAAGCAGTTTATCGCCCACCACTTTGGAAACCTATTTTTCCTGCCCTTACCTCGGCTTTATGCGCCAAGGGCTTAGAGTTCAGGAGAGGGAAGAAGGCGTTATCCGCGCAGTTGACACGGGTAACTTTATTCACTCCGTTCTTCAGGACGTGGTGAAGGAAACGGGCAGTATCGATACGGCTGAGGAGTTTGCTAAGCGCACCCGCGCCGTTGCCGAAGAAAAGCTTTCCAAACCGCCCTATTCCTCGCTCGTGGATAACAAGAGCGGAAAGTACGTCGCGGACGAGCTCTTGTACGAGGCCGTTAAAATTTCGGACGGAATGTACCGACAGATAAGGAATTCCGCGTTCAAGTTTGCCGAGGCGGAGTGCGGATGTGAGGTGCAGCTTTCAAACGTAAAAATCTACGGGCGTATCGACCGCGTTGACGAAAGCGGCGATATGGTAAGAATTATCGACTACAAGACGGGCAATATCAACGCAACCGCTTCTAAATATTACACCGGCAATAAATTGCAGTTGCCGCTGTATCTTCTTGCCGTATCTAAGGGCAAGCGTGCGGCGGGGGCTTACTATTTCCCGGCGTCGCTTGAATACAAGGACAAGCAGGACGGCGTTTTCCGTCTTCAAGGCTTTATGGACGGCAGCGACGAGGTGGTTATCGCGTCGGACAGCACCGTTCAGCCCAAAATGAAAAGCGACTACGTTAACGCATCGCTCGGCGGAAGCCGCTCGGAAAGCGCCATGTCAAGGGCGGACTTTGCCGACTTTTTGGAGTATTCCAAGCTCGTTGCCGACGTGGGCGCGGCGGAAATGCTTTCGGGCAATATAGCTCCTTCCCCCGCGGAAGGCACTTGCCGCTATTGCAAAGCGGGCGGAAGCTGCGGCGTGAATCTCGGCAAGGACGGGGCGGAGCGCAAGCATAAGTCCGTCAGCTGCTCGCAAATTGCGGGGCTTGTAAGAAAAGTTAAGGGGGACGGAAATGCAACTGACTGACGAGCAGGTTGCCGCTATAGCCGCACGCGGTAAAACCATAGTTTCCGCCTCTGCGGGCAGCGGTAAAACCTTTGTAATGATAGAAAAACTCGTTGACGCGGTTTCGGGCGGCGTTGACTTAGACGACGTGCTTGCCGTAACCTTCACCAAAAAGGCGGCGGCACAGATGAAGGAAAAGCTGCGCTCTGCTATAATAAAGCGCGTAGAGAACGCGGGCGAGGAAAAGCCCCGCTTAAAATCACAGCTTTCCAAAATATCCTCTGCAAATATTTCAACCATTCACTCTTTCTGCGCAAGGCTTATAAGAACTTACTTCTACGCTCTTGATGGGGTTGACTCTGGCTTCGATATAATTTCTGCGGACGACGCCGTCGCACGCGATTTAAAGGCGCGTGCCGTGGACAATCTGTTCGAAAGACTGTACGAAGACGACGATAATGAGTTCAAGCTGCTTTTGTCGTGCTTTATGAAAAAGCGTAACGATGCGTCGTTAAAGCGGCTTTTGTGGGAAGCTTACGACGGGGTGCGTTCGGTTGCACACTATAAAGATATACTTGAAAACGCAAAAAGCGTGTATACCGACGATGGCTTTAAAGGGGTATGCGAAGACTACTTTTTGACCCTAAAAAACAAGATTGCCCCCCTAATATGTGCCGTTGAACGCTTTAAAAGCCAATTTCCCGTTACTAAAAAGGCAGCTGCCTACGACCAGCTTTTTACCGAAATGGAGTGCTCGCTGCAAGCGTACGAAGCCGCAGGGCTTTTCGGCGCAAAGCCCGCCTTAACGGTATCCAGAAAGCCCGTCGACGCGGCGGAAGACAAGGAAGCCGGCGCTTTATTTAAGGCGTTTAAGGACTCTTTAACCAAAAAATACGCCGCCCTTTGCCCCGATATCGAAACGGAGGAAAAGGAGCGGGAAAAGTTCTTTAAAAGCGGACTGGTTGCAACTGCCTTTTCAAGCGTACTTTTGCAATTGGATAGGGAATATGCCGCAGTTAAGGCGGATGAAAACAAATTAGATTACAACGATTTAGAGCATTTAACCCTTCAGCTTTTAAGCGACGAGGGGATAAAAAAGGAAATAAATTCGGGCTTTAAATACGTCTTCGTGGACGAGTACCAGGACGTAAACCCCGTGCAAGAAGAAATAATTTCTTCACTGTGCGGCGAAACCTTCCTCGTCGGCGACGTCAAACAGTCAATTTACGGCTTCCGCGGCAGCAAGTCGGTTTTCTTCACCAAAAAATTTGAAAACTTTGAAAAGGGCTTGGGCAACGCCTTGAAGCTTTCAAGCAATTTCAGAAGCTCGGACGCTGTTATTAACTTTGCAAACGACCTCTTTTCAAAGCTGATGCGCCCCGATACTTGCGGCGTGGACTATAAAAAAACCTCCGTTATGCGTGCGGGCGGACAGTACCCCGCAGGCTACGGAGAGGCTAAAATTCACGTTTTCGGCAAGAACGAGGAGGAAGAAAGTGAGCTTGAGGTGTATTCCGTTTTAAACGACGGAAGCGAAGCAAGTCACACGCGAGAGGGGCTTGCCGTTCTTAAAATCGTCGAAAAGGAGCTGAAAAGCACCCATTACGATTTGAAAAAGGGGGAATACGTCCCCACCCAGCTTGGCGATATCTGTATTCTCACGCGCAAAAACAAGGGTGATTCTGTTGAAGGAATCGTCCGCGCACTGACCGACCAAGGATACGCCGTTTCGGGCGCGCAGGAGGCGAATATCTGCGAGCTTGCGGAAGTAAAGCAAATTTTGGATATTCTTTCGCTTATCGATAACGCCGAGCAAGACGTGCCTTTGGTTACCGCGCTTTTGTCGCCTTTGGGCGGCTTTTGCGAGGACGAGCTCGCCGAAATAAGAATTGCTTTTCAAGGGGTAAAGCCCCCGTTATCGTTCAGAAAATGCTGTGAAAAATACTCTGCTCTCCCGGGTGAAATATCGCGAAAGTTGCACATATTCGGGGGGCAATTGCAAAAACTCAGAGATTTAGCGGACGTTTTGCCCACGGGTGAGCTTATAGACGAGCTTTTGGAAACTTTCGGGTTAGAAAGCGGTTACGGTGCCGGCGGCGAAATAAAGGTTAAAAACGTTTTACGCCTTAGGGAGGAGGGCGCGTCCCTACCCCTTGCAGCCTTCTTGCAAAAAATTAAGGCGGGCGGTTACGACGTTTCCGCGCCCGCGCCCGCCCCTTCGGACAGTATAAAAATTATGTCTATGCACGCCTCGAAAGGGCTTGAATTCCCCGTGGTGATAATTGCCGATATCTGCAAAACCTTTAAGGGTCAAGACTATTCCGAGGTACCGTTTGACGAAAAATTCGGCTTTGCGCCCAAGGCTTTCGATAGGGAAAATATGCTTGCGCAAAAGACGGTATTGCGGCGGCTGATAAAATCCAAACAAGACGAGGAAGAGCTTTTTAACGAGCTTAACCTTTTCTACGTTGCTTGCACCCGCGCCATGTGTAACCTGCACGTGCTTGCCGAAACGGTCAAGCCGTTCGATGAAACCAATTTCTTTGATGCCAAGTGCTATGCCGACCTTTTCAATATGCAAGACTTCTTGCGCGAAGACGCGGGCGATTTAACCGACTTTTCGGCGGAGGAATACGGCGGCTCGATGCTGTACGCGCCCGACGACGCACTCGTTGAAAGTATCGAAAAGCACTTTATGCAGCTCTACGCGCACGAAAAAAGCGTCGATTTGCCCGTAAAAAGCTCGGCTTCGGCAATACTCAGAATGCGCGACGACGAACCCCACGAGGTACCCCACGTACTTTTCGGCGGCGAAGGGGAAACGAGTACGGACAAAGGCACCGCCTACCACAGATTTTTGGAGCTTTGCGATTTTTCAAAGAAATCGGTGGAAGAAATCGAGGGCGAAAAGCTCAACTTTTTAAATTCGGGAAGAATTTCTGAGGAGCAATTCAGTCTTTTAAGCGGTGAAGAGCTGTCGCAAATATTGAATATGCCAGTGTTTGCGGACTTAAACGGCGCCACCCTTTACCGTGAACGGGAGTTTTTGTGCCGACTTAAAGCCAAAGAAGTTTTGGAAACGGAGGCAGAGGACTACGTTTTGCTGCAAGGCGCGATAGACCTTCTTGCCGTGGGCGATTTCGGCGTTAAAATAATAGACTACAAGTATTCCCACAAGACGGACGAGCAGCTTATTAAGACTTACACACCCCAGCTTAACCTTTATAAAAAGGTTACGGCGGCAATTTTACACTGCTCGCCCGATAAAATCAGCACGACCATCGTCAATATTCACACCCGAAGGCAAATTGATTTGAAATAAAAATAACCCCGCGGAATTTTCCGCGGGGTTATTTTATACGTTGTATTTTGCCATAAGCTTTAAAAGCGCGTTGAAGTTGTCGTTCAAAATGTCGGCTTCGGCAGGGTTCAAAGAGCCTTTTATTTTAAGCACAGCCAAAGTGTTTTTCAGCTTTTCAAGCTCAAGCCGGTCGGTTTTTGCAAGGTTCTTAGTCAAAAGCTTGTCGGTAACAGCAACCGCGTGTTCAAGCCTAACGCCGTTTTTTGCGGCGGGTACTTGCGCTTGGGCTTGCATATCCGTACGCGCTGCGCGAATCGGCTGAACGGGGATAGGGGTTTCGGTAACGGCAGCTTGCGTAACCTTTGCCTTGCGGACCGCGTAGTTTTTTGTAAAACCGCAAAGCGCACCGTAGAGAACGTACCCGACTACCCAAAACGCAACGGTAGCGGTAATCGACTGTGCAAGACTGCACTTAAGCATAAACGCGGCAAGGGTTACCGCGGCGTACGCATTCGTCAGGCACAAAAAGGGTTTTTTGGATGCCGCTTTAAACTTTTTCGAAGCAAGCGTCGCCACGAGCGCAATTAAGAAAATTGCAAGATAAGAGCCCCATATAAAGTATATTAAAGTGTCGAAGGGGAGGCTGTCAAACCAACTGTAAAAGCCTTTAAAAAAATTAACCATCAGTTTAATTATAGCCTTAAATTTTTGCAAAGGGTGCCGAATATGCTCGAAATAACGCTGTTTTTGTCAACGGATATTATCTTAAATGGATTTCAAATTGGTCTGAATTAATTCGCCTGCTTTTTCTGCCTTTTTAAGTATTTCACCCGTTACGGGCGTTCCCTTCTTTATTATCACCACGCCGTCCTTTACGACGTCACTTTTAAGCCGTTTCGCCTTTTTGGCAATGACCACGTCGCCGTAAATAAGCTCGGTCGGAGAATAGCTTTTTTTGCCTATTTTAACCCGCAAAATTCTTTTCCCCGAATAGGACATATCTTCCAGATTACCTAAATAAATTCCGCCGTCGTCGTAGCTTGCCCTGCCAAGGCGAATGGGCTTTGCCGCCTTTATCACCCGCTCTCTGTCCTCGAAAAGAATGGTTTCGTCAATCTTCAAAACGTTTTTCATATCAATATGAAACTCGTTCTCATCCTCGTCGGCGCAGGTAAGGCACTCTATCTTCCCCGCCGCCGCGTTCACGGAAACAACGTAACCCTTTCTTCCTTCCGTGCTTAAAACCTTTTTGCCGTACAACATTGAAACGTTCATACTTTACTCCTTACGCTCTATCATATTTTTAATTTCAAGGCCTTACTACAACTAAAAATATATATTTTTGTCGATTTTAAAGTATATAATGTTTACATATGACTTGACACGTGTAAAGTTTTGGTGTAAACTTTTCTAAATCATATATAAAAGAAGGCATAATTTGAAAGAAAAATACGACGTTATTATCGTTGGCGCGGGCGTTGCGGGGCTTAACTGCGCGCTGCATCTGCCCAAAGATAAAAAAGTTTTAATAATCTGCAAGGGCAAGCCCGAAGAAAGCGACAGCTACCTTGCGCAAGGCGGAATTTGCCGTTTGCAGGGCGAGGACGACTACGAAGGCTATTTTGACGACACTATGCGTGCTGGGCACAACGAAAACAACCCCGCCGCCGTGGAGTGTATGATTAAGTCCTCGCCAGAGGTCATAGACGAGCTTATTTCCGTCGGCGTTGACTTTGCGCGTGAAAAGGACGGCAGCCTTGCCGCCACGCGTGAGGGCGGGCACTCGAGAAACCGCATTTGCTTCCACGAGGACTGCACGGGTAAGGAAATAACTTCAAAGCTGATGGCGGCAGTGACAAAACTTCAAAACGTAGAAATTTGCCCCCAAAACACGCTAATTGATTTAATTTGTAGCGAAAAAGAGTGTATGGGCGTAGTCGTTGTCGACAACGAAACGGGAAAGGTTAAGAAAATTATTGCGGACTACACCGTGCTTGCCACGGGCGGCATAGGCGGAATATTCGAAAACTCTACGAACTTCCGACTTTTAACGGGCGACGGCGTTGCAATATGTATGAATCGCGGCGTTGCCGTGGATAACGTCAATTATATTCAGATACACCCCACGACGCTTTATTCAGAAAAGAAGGGTGAGAGGTGCTTCCTTATCTCCGAATCGGTTAGGGGTGAGGGCGCGCATTTACTTGATAAATACGGCAACCGTTTTTGCGACGAGCTTCAGCCGAGGGACGTGGTTACAGAGGCAATTTTAAAACAGATGAAAGAGGAGGGTTCGTCCTTCGTTAGGTTGGATATGCGCCCCGCAGGGAAAGAAGAGCTTTCAACCCACTTCCCCAGCATCGTTAAAAGATGCGCGGAGGAGGGGTACGACGTGTTTTCCGAGCCCGTTCCCGTCGTGCCGGCACAGCATTACTTTATGGGTGGAGTAAGAAGCGACCTGAACGGCAGAACGACGATGGATAGGCTTTATGCCGTGGGCGAAACCTGCTGTAACGGCGTGCACGGTGCAAACAGACTTGCGTCAAATTCACTTTTGGAAAGCGTGCTTTTTGCAAAGCGCGCCGCCCTGGATATTGCGGCAAATTTTAAGGCGAATGAACAATTGACCCCCGAATATGCCGCAAATAACGCACTTTTAGGCGATTATTCAAACCCCGAAAAACTGTTAAACAGCTATAAACGCGCATTACTTAAAGCAATTGAGGAGGCAAATAAATAATGTTAGAAACCGTATCTTTAAAGCTGAACGCAGACGAGCTTATAAAAATGGCTCTTAAAGAGGATATTTCCAACGAGGACGTCAGCACCAACGCCGTTTTAAAAGATTATAAAAAGGGCAAAGCCGACTTAATTTGTAAGCAAGACGGCGTAATTTGCGGGCTTAACGTTTTTGAAAGAGTGTTCAAAATTCTCGATGAAAATACCGAAATCAAGTTCCTTGTAAAAGAGGGCGAAAAAGCAGCTAAGTCCCAACGTATAGCCGAAATAACGGGGGATATGCGCGTTATTTTGCAGGGCGAGAGGACGGCTTTGAACTACCTTCAAAGGATGAGCGGTATCGCAACCTACACCTCGGAAGTTGCAAATCTTTTAAAGGGAAGCAAAACCAAGCTTTTGGATACCCGCAAGACCACGCCCAATATGCGTATTTTCGAAAAGTACGCTGTGAAGGTGGGCGGGGGCAACAACCACCGCTATAACCTTTCGGACGGGGTGCTTTTAAAGGATAACCACATAGGCGCGGCGGGCGGAATAACTAACGCAATCAAAGCCGCAAAGGAATATTCCTCTTTCGTGAGGAAGATAGAGGTTGAAGTGGAAACTCTTGACGGCGTAAAGGAAGCCGTAGCGGCGGGCGCGGACATTATCATGCTTGACAATATGTCGGTTGCGGATATGACCGCCGCAGTTAAGTATATCAACGGCAGGGCACTTACCGAGTGCAGCGGTAACGTAACCAAAGAAAATATTAAAAATATAATTTCAACGGGTGTGGACTACGTTTCCAGCGGAGCACTTACGCATTCGGCACCAATACTCGATTTGTCGCTGAAAAATCTTCACCCCGTGGAGGAAGTATGAAGGCCGATAAAAGGCGTGAGGAAATTTTAAGCCTTATAGGCAACGCCGAAAACCCCATTCCCGCAAACGTGCTTGCGGAAAGGTTCGCGGTGTCCCGCCAAGTGATAGTACAGGATATTGCACTCCTTCGCGCAAACGGGCTGGACGTTACCGCAACTAACCGCGGCTACGTATTGAACACCAAGATGCAAGCAACCCGCGTTTTCAAGTGCAGGCACTCGTTTGAAGAAATCGTCGACGAGGGGGTCTTGATTATCGAAGCGGGCGGGCGCGTTGAAGATATTTTCGTCAACCACCGCGTTTACGGAAGAATTTCGGCGCGGCTTGACCTTATCAACCGAACCCACGTCGAGGAGCTGTACCGCTCGCTCGTGTCGGGCGCGTCAAAGCCCTTGATGAGCGTTACCGACGGATATCACTACCACACCGTTTCCGCGGACAGCGAAAAGGTTTTGGACGATATAGAAAATATATTGCGTACCCGCGGGTTTTTAATAGAGATATAATTTGACGACCGTCCGCCGCATTTAGTGGCGGGCGGTGAATTTTACGGGCAAAAAAACCTATACTTTATTTTAAAAGTAAAAAAATTTTTTTATTTTACTGAAAAAAACGCAACTTGAATTGTTTTATATAATGAAGGCGCTAACCCGCTGCCAATCCCAACAAAGCACAATTTTATGGATAAATTTCGGCTTATGCTGCGTTAAGGACGCTTGCCGTACTGGTTTGTACGCCTACGCGACCTTGCCTTGCCTAATCTCAAAATTAATCTCATAAAATCGCAAAGCGTCTAAGCGATGGGGTTTGGAATGGGTTTTGTGCGGGGCACCCGCAGTTGTACCGTAGTACATCAAGGGGGCACCGTGCAAAAGACAACCAAAGAACGCGCTTAGATGTGTTCTATTGGGGTTGACAGCGGGTAATCGATATCGGAGAACCACATGTCGCTTGACAAACAGATAAAACAGCTTATGCGCGGAGATGCCTCGGCGTTTGAAAGCGTATACAAAAAAACAAAAAAGGCAGTGTATTATACGGCATTGTCTATTTTAAGAGACCGCTCTTTGGCGGAGGACGTCATGCAGTCCACCTATTTAAAGGTGATAAAAAGCGCAAGCACCTTCCAAGAGGGCACTGACGCCGTGGCGTGGATAAAGCGTATTTGCCGCAACGAAGCGTTGAACTTAAAGAAGAAACGCGGGCACGAAACCTACGTTGACGAGCGCGAGCACGCTTCGGTATTCGGTACCGAGCAGACCGACGACTACGGACTTATAATCGACCTTGCGCGAAGGACTTTGCCGCAAGACGAATTTGAAATTCTGATTCTTGTTGCCGCCGTGGGCTATAAACGGCGCGAGGTGGCAGAGCTTATGAACATACCGCTTTCCACGGTAACCTACAAGCTTAACTGTGCAACGGGCAAACTTATAAAGGCGTTGCAGGATTAGGAGGTGAATTATGGAAGAGAAAGAGTTATTCAAAAAAATTAACGAAGAAAGTGAAAATAACGTTCCCGACGTGTACGGTAAAGTTCTTTTTGCCGCGCAAGCCGAGGGGCTTCTTGATAACGACAATGCGGAAGTTTACTCCGACGGAGAAACGGTAGCTCTCGGCGGAGTGAACAAAAAGGCAATTGCAGTGACCACGCTTGCGGCACTTGCGGCGGTCAGCCTTGCAATTGCTTTACCTATAGCTTTAAGCGGCAAGCCCGACGGGGGTCTAGATATCCCGCCCTTCGGCAACGGCGATAATAAAATCGTTGCGGACATCGACCTCGGCGATTCGTACTCTTACGGCGCGGTAACTACGGCAAGACTTGCCGAAAGCTTTTTTAACGAGCCCACGGCCGCCAAGGCAATGGCTAAGCGCTCGGTTTCGGAAAACGACTTCCACGAGTTCGGTACTTATTTTTCCGCACTCGACTGTTATCTCGGCAAAGACCAACTCAGCTTAGGCAACGCACCGGCGGGTGATTATCAGAAATCGATAACTATTTCGGGCAGACGCACGAACGGCAGAGAGTTCGGCTATGCAATGCATTATACCGAATATAAAATCGTTAAAAACGACTACGTTTCGGGCACCCCCGTAGAGTATTACCTCGAAGGTATGATAAGCGTTTCGGGCGGGGGCTTTGCCTTGATAGGCAACCGCACCTTGGCTTCGGATGCCGAGGGCGCAGAGGAAACCGCGCTTGACCTTTACGCTTATCCGAATTTGAACGACAAAACTACTTACGCCCGGATGCAGCTTCAATACGTTGAAATCGACGGCGTAACCGTAAAAGGCTATTCCTATAAAATAGTCAAAGGCTCCGCTACCGTAAGCGAGGCGGTTGCGTACAAACCCGCAGACGCCGACCTCGTTATAAATATTAAAGACGGCGAAACGGATAAAGGAAATTTCACCGTAACGGGTGAAACCGAAGGCGGCTATAACGTGAATTACGTTTTGGGCGCAGAGGAAGGGCACTTTAAGATAACGTCTGAAGACAACGGCTTCAAATACGAATTCCCCGACCCCGAGGACGATTATTCCTACCTTGGGTTCAAAGATAACGGCGACGGTACTTACTCGGTTACCACCTACGACAAAACCGCCGAAAACTTGCCCGAAACCTTGGTAATTCCTTCAACCTATAACGGCAAGCCCGTCGTAAGCATAGGCTCCTATGCGTTTAGTGTGGCGGAATTCAAGAAAATAATTATAAGCGACGGCATAACCGAAATTGAAAGTAACGCTTTCCAACAGTGCATCGCATTAGAAGAAGTAGAATTCCCTTCTACGCTTACCTATATAGGTCATACGGCGTTCTTCTCTTGCACCAACTTAAAGGAGCTTAACCTTCCGTCAAGCTTGAAAGAAATAGCGTCCAGCGCTTTCATGGCTTGCTATAAATTGACTGACGTTACTATCCCCGAGGGCGTTGAAAAAATAGGCACCTTCGTCTTTAACGGCTGCCATAGCCTTAAAACCGTAAATTTCCCCGCAAGTTTAAAAATTTTAGATGGCGGTGCGTTTGCGGGCTGTAGGGATATTGAAAGCGTAACGGTTGCATCGGGAAATCCCGTCTACCACAGCACGGGCAACTGCGTAATCGATACTGCAAACAAAGTTCTCGCTGTGGGCTGTAAAATAAGCGTAATTCCCGCCGACGGCAGCGTAACGAAAATAGGCTCTTACGCGTTTTCTAAGGCTTATCTTACAGAACTCGATTTGCCTTCGTGCGTTACGGATATAGGTTATCACGCTTTCGAGCAAAACGACTTTACTTCACTGACTTTGACCGAAGGACTTCAAAGCCTTGGAGAGTATGCGTTTGGTGCTTGTTTTAAGTTAACGGAAATCACTCTGCCCTCGACGCTTGAAACAATAGGCGATTATGCGTTTGGCAGCTGTTACGAACTTGAAAGCGTTACGATTCCCCAAAACGTAACGTCTATAGGCGTTGGCGTATTTGAGGAATGTCGGGCACTTACAGAGCTAACCGTAGATTCTAATAATACCGTATATCTCAGTGCTGGTAACTGTATCATAAATACGGAAAGTAAAACGCTTGTTGCGGGCTGCAAATCAAGCGAAATTCCCGCCGACGGCAGCGTAGAAATTATCGGCGACTACGCATTCTATTGGTGCCGGCTTTCACAAATTACGATACCGTCCGAAGTGAAAAAAATCGGGCAGTATGCATTTTCGGGTAATGCTGAGTTGACCTCCGTCGTTATGGAAGGGGTAACGCATATAGGCTTCGGTGCTTTCGACGAGTGCTTTAGTCTCGCTACCGTAGTTTGTTCTGACGACTTAGAATTTATAGGCGATTATGCCTTCCAAGAGTGCCGTTCGCTTACAAGTATTACCTTACCGAAAACGTTAAACGTTGACCCTGAGGTAGGTGGTGCCATCGGCATGCGCGCATTCTACGGATGTGAGTCGCTTGAAAGCATAGTTATCTCCGAAGGTACGACCGCACTGTTTACTAGCGCGTTCCGCGGTTGCACCAATCTTACAACCGTAACTATTCCCAAAACGGTAGAACTTATTTCCGAAGGTGCGTTCTCCGGCTGCAACTCGTTAACTACCGTTAACTTCGGCGGCACCATGGAAGAATGGCAAAAGCTTGACAAACATCAAGACACGTGGAGTTATACTGGTGATTATACCGTAGTATGCACGGACGGCACGCTCGATAAAGTCGGCAACGTTATAAACTAAGACCACCATTACACCATTATGGAGCCCCGCAGCGCGTTATGCGTTGCGGGGCTCTTATCTTTGGGCTCAGCCTATTGACAAACTGAAAGTTTGAGTGCTATAATTTTAACGCAAAATCATATAACTTTTATTGATAAGGAGTAGAATTATGAAATCTAAAAAATGGCTTGCACTTTTATTGTCGGCCGCTATGTTGGTCCCCGTTGCAGCTGCGGGCTGTAATAACGGAGGCGGCGGCGACGGCGGTGAAGGTGATGGCGGTGGAGGCAGCACGCCCCCGCCCATAACGGAAGTAGAAGATAAAGTCAACGCGCCTAAAGTTAAAATTAAAAGCGGCAATATTTTAACATGGTTAGCCGTTTCTGGCGCAACCGGATACGAAGTGCACTACGTCTATAACGACCAAGATACGCTTGCGGCAACTCAAACGGAATTGACGTACACGATAAACCACACCAACGTCGGCGAATACGACTATTACGTAATCGCAGTGAACGGCACCAAGGATATTAAAAGCGAAAAATCTAATATGGCTAAATATAAATTGACTGCACCCGCTTTGGCTAAGCCCGTACTTACCTTCAGCGGAGATAACTTAACCTGGACGGAAATTCCGAATGCGGAAAGCTACACCGTTAAAGACCATACCGGCAATGTTACTACGCAAACGGGATGTACCTTCGATATTTCGGAAAACAAGCCTACGGCTGCCGGAACTTATTACTATTCCGTAACGGCAACCACTACCAGTGAAAACTACGAAAACAGCGTTACTTCGGTTATCCCTTATACCGTTGACGATCCTGCTTTAAGTACTGCGTCGACACCACTTACCGGCTCAACCGTATACTTCGTTGGCGACTCAACGGTTTGCTCTTTCAACGATGCTTATCATCTTCCCCGTTACGGCTACGGCACTCAATTGGCGCAGTACCTTGACTTGGGCGAAGGCGCAAGCGTACAAAACCTTGCACTTTCGGGCAGAAGCTCTTACAGCTTCCTTTCCGAAAGCAACTACTCAACTTTACAAAGTCAGTTAAAGGAGGGGGACTATCTCATCATAGGCTTCGGACATAACGACGAAAAGAACGAGGAAGACAGATATTCCAACCCCAACTTATCCCATACCGATACTACAAAGTTTAACGACAGAGACGCGTCATTCAAGAAGATTTTATACGATAACTATATTAAGCTGGCGCAAGATAAAGGCGCAACCCCCATACTTTGCACGCCTATCGTAAGGTTAAGCGATAAAAACGATTACAGCGGTTCTAACGCACATAAAACAAGCGATTCCGCTACCGTCAAGGGACTTGCTTGCCCCGGCGGCGATTATGCAAAAGCCATTAAGGACTTGGGCGAGGCGGTTAACGTTCCCGTAATCGACCTTACCGAAATTACTAAGGCGGACTACACTGCAATGGGCTACGCCGCTGCGGGTGATTATCACGCGTGGACGGGAACCAAGAACGGTGAAAGAGTTGGCGTCGACGGCACACACACCAATATGTTCGGTGCTAAAACCAACGCGTATTACGTTGCAAGAGAACTCAAAAAACTCGGCACGGGACTCGGTGCGCACGTCTTGGCAGATATCGAAAGACCTACTTACGCGGTTGACTATTCAGGTGCAATTAACCCGGATTATAGCGAGCCCGTGTACACGTCTTTTACACCCGCAAATAAATCTTCCGTATGGAGTACCGTAACGAAGGAGGGGTGGTACGGCACAGCATTCGGTGATTTGGGTGGCAACAGCGTTTCGCCCTTCACCGTAAGACAAAACGCAGACGAAACGTTTACGGTAGGCACTTCCCAAACGAAGGGTAAGATAGGCAGCACTGAGGGTATAGCCGCAGCGTTCTATCAAATTGACTGTGATTTGAACTTTAAGGTAACGGTAGAAGTTACGCTTGACACGTTTGCCGCAGCTTCCCAAACTGGCTTCGGCTTGATGCTCCGCGACGATATTTATATCGACAAACCCGATTCTGCTATAAAGAGCAACTACGTGACGGCAGGAGCTTACTGCACGAGCAGTGCCACGAACGTTCTTTACAGCAGAGTAGACGAAACCCTTACACCCACAAGCAACAGGGCTTCACTTAAAGAGGGCAGTAAACACACTCTTTCCATTGAAAGGGTAAACCAAAACGTCAAAGTTACGTTTGATAACACCACGCACACCTATTACGACTTTGACTTCATTGCGATAGATAATGAATATATGTATATCTGTCTTTACGCAACTAGGGGAACGGTTGCAACTTTCAAAGTAACCGAGTTGGAAATAACGGGTGAAGCTACGGCGGCGTAAAATTTAATAAAATAACGGCGGGGGCAGTGGACTGCCCCCGCCTTAATTTTAAACAAAAAACCAAAACGCAATTAAAAACGCTTGTAATTTTCGCAAGTTGAATATATAATGATTAAGCAAACGCGGCGTATACGACCGCTTGCATATAAATATTGGGGCGTCGCCAAGCGGTAAGGCAACGGACTCTGACTCCGTCATTCGTTGGTTCAAATCCAGCCGCCCCAGCCAGAAAAACAGGCATTTTTAGGCATTTTTGACCTAAAAATGCCGTTTTTTTATGCATTTAAAATTTTAGCGAATTACTTAGTTTGAACATTTGGGAGTGAATTTGGGAGTAAATAGGGTGTAATTTCAGGTTTTACTTCGCCAAAATCCCATTGTAGATAGTCAACCTTCTTCGCTTCTTTTAACAAGAACTTGTCCGAAAAGTCCGTATAACCTCTGTCTATTCTCGAAGAATGTATAGTTTTATCCTCTTCGTGTCCGTCCCACAACATCACGACTTCGCCGTGAACTCCGCATTCTTTTGCACGGGTTATAAATGTGTATCTGAGTTCGTGTAGGTGGTGGGAGGGGAACAACCGCTTCATAGCAGTATGCAAACTGTTAAGGTTTACGTTCTTCGCCTTTTCAAAGTCTATGTAGGGTAACACCCGTTTCATCATAGGCGTGAACGGTATTTTGCGCATTACTGCGTTTTTACCCATTCTCTCTTTGCTGGTTTCACATTCAAGCCAAGTGTCGTCAATTAAATTCAGGCTTGCAAGTTCGCTTCGGCGCATTCCCGTGTACAAAAGCACCATAAATGCGTGAGAGGTGTCTCGGCTTAGGTTTGCAAGGCAGTGGTTGATTAGTTTCTTTTCTTCCTCGTAGGTGAAAGCAGAACCTTTTTTAGTTACATAGTTCGGCAGTACAACTTTTCTCATCGGCGTTGGTATTCCGTAGTCGTCTGCTATCATATCGAAGATACACTTCAACATCAACATAAGCTTGTGTGCTGTGCGTACAACGCCCTTTTCTACGTAGGTGAAGAGGAAGTTCTGCACCATAGAGCGGTCTATTTCTTTTGCCTTTTTCTCGCCGAATTCTGGAAGCAAATCGTGGTTGAGTAACCGCACGTATTCTTTATAGGTCGATTCTTTTGTTGTAACCTTTTTAATGTTAATCCACTCGTCGGCGTACTCAGCAAACGTCTTGTTGCTTTTCTTGTGGGGTTTGTCGGACTTTTCGTCCTTATTATTAAGTTTATCGATGAATTTTTGTTTGAGTTTAGTCAAATCTTTGGACGAAACTTCGATGTCTATGCCTTGTCTATGAAATCTCGCTTCGTACACTCCGTCTTTTCTTAAACGATAGTGGACTATCATATCGTTTGTCGCAAAGATGTTTTTGTAATGTGTCGGCATTTTTGAAATCTCCTTTTTGGTAAATTTCAGCCCCTTCCGACGATTTTTAACCTTACTCGTTTTTGTTTTGGGAACTAATTCCGCCAGCACTTGCTCGTATAACTCGTTCTGTCTTTTCATCGACTCAAGCAGTAGCGCAATGGAATTGTCCGCCTGTAATAAATTTGTTTGTTTCAAGTATCCTTATTCGGACAGACGGCTTTTTATTTTTCCGCGCCCTTATAGTTCAGAATACTATGTTCTCTTTTCAAAACTGTTTTCCTCCTGAAGAATTATTTTTTGCAAGCGGAGGGAGCTGTTCGTCATTCTCCGTTTGCGGTTGTTTCCTTTCGGAATGTTAATACGATTATAACGATCCGTTGCAAAATGTCAAGGATCAATCGCAAATTTTTGCCGTAGGCAAATCGAAAGTAGGTTTCCTGCTTTTGTAACTTTTGAAGGTGAAAACATCCCACCTTCCTTATCCTGCTTGCATTTTTTCGTAAAACCGTACCACTTTTAATACAAATAATCTGTCGCAATCCACTTAATTTTAGTAAGCAGGATAAGGGAATTGCCACAACGCGCAATTCCGAGCCGTTCGCTTCGCTCGCTTGGAACAAGCGGGAAACCCGCTTTTCTGTTATTTAACGACGGTTGAAATAATTAGCTACTGTTCATCAAAAAATCTCCTTTGTGTTATTTTGAGGGACATTCTCTCAATTTAGCATTATACAAAAGTATCTAAGATGTATATTGTCTTATTTAAGAAATTTTCTTCATATTTTGTCATAAATTTCTTCATAAAAAACTCACGGACTTTGGCTACGTGAGTAACTCTTAATTACTATTAAAAATCGTAATGCAAATAGATATTGATACATTGCTTAAAAT
>CAMWQS010000002.1 GCA_947176485.1 uncultured Clostridia bacterium
TTCGTCGGCAGCTTCTGATGTGTATATGAGACAGTTTTTAAAGCGGCTTGTTATAATAAATTTATGAGAATTGCCGACGACTGGAAAGATTATAAAATAATTGCCACTTCCGACGGAATGAAACTTGAAAATTGGAAGGGCGTAATTTTACTCCGCCCCGACCCCCAGGTTATTTGGAGCGGTAAAGATTTATATTCTTACGACGGCGTGAACGCCGTGTATCACCGCAGTGAAAAGGGCGGCGGCGTGTGGGAAAACAGAAAACCTTTCCCCGCGGAGTGGACGGTTTCTTACCGCGATCTGACCTTTAAAATCAAGCCGATGGGCTTTAAACATACGGGGCTTTTCCCTGAGCAGGCAGTCAACTGGAATGAGCTTAAACGGCTCATATGTGGGGGGCAATTGCAAAATCCTGGGCGTGAAATAAAGGTTTTGAACCTTTTTGCATACACGGGTGCGGCGTCCGTTGCTTGCGCGAAGGCGGGTGCGAAGGTTACCCACGTAGACGCGGCTAAAGGCATGGTCGAAAGGGCAGGCGAGAATGCGCGGCTTTCGGGCGTGGAAAGCGGAATACGCTACATAGTGGACGACTGTATGAAGTTCGTTGCAAGGGAGATTCGCCGCGGCAACAAGTACGACGGAATTATTATGGACCCGCCCAGCTACGGCAGGGGGCCCGGCGGCGAGATGTGGAAGATTGAGCGCGACCTTTTCGGCTTCGTTAAATCTTGCGCGCAAATTCTTTCGGATAAGCCGTTGTTCTTTTTAATTAACAGCTACACTACGGGCTTGCAGCCTGCGGTTCTCAAAAACATTTTAACGCTTGCCTTGAAAGATTTTAAGGGCAGCACGGAAGCTTACGAGGTCGGTATTGCCACCGAAGAAGGCATACCCCTTCCTTGCGGCGCAAGCGGACTTTTTACGGGAGAGGGCTATGGACAAGAGTGAACTTATAATTTTATACGAAGATAACCACGTCATCGTCGTTTTAAAGCCGCAGATGGTTGCGTGCTGTCCCGACGAAAGCGGGGACTATAACCTTTTCGACTGCGTAAAGGACTATTTGAAAGAGACTTACAACAAGCCCGGCAACGCGTTTTTGGGGCTAGTACATAGGCTAGACCGCCCTACGGGCGGTGTTATGGTCTTTGCAAAGACCTCCAAAGCGGCGGCACGGCTTTCCGAGCAGATGAAAAACGGCGGGTTTGAGAAGAAATATTACGCCGTGCTGTGCGGTACGCCTTCGAAGAAAAAAGCCGTTTTAGAGAATTATCTGAGGAAGAACAGCATCAACAATACCGTTTACGTGTGCACGCAGACCGAAGAAGGCGCGAAGTTTGCCTCTTTGGAGTACGAGATAAAGGAAGAAAAGTCGGGGCTTTCGCTTGCCGAAATCACCTTGCATACGGGCAGGACGCACCAGATACGCGTTCAAACCGCATCGATAAACTGCCCCGTTTACGGCGATATGCGTTACGGCGGCGATAAGGCGGTTAAAGGTAAGCTTGCGCTTTGGGCGTACAGCTTGCGTTTTAAACACCCTACAACGGGCGAAAGCTTGAAATTTATGATAGAACCGCCCAAAGAAGAAACGCCTTGGAAATTGTTTGATATTTAATTTAGTATAATTTAAAACCCCGCCGTGCGCTGCACGGCGGGGTTATTTCTATTTTATTGCAAAAAGTTTATCTATAAGTAAATGCCCTTGCGGCAAATACTCGCCCGTTTTTAGGGCTTCGTCCTCGGTATAACGCTTGGCGCCGTTGGAAAGGTTTTTTATATTCGAATACAAAAGGTAGGGTATTGGGTCGGAGGTGTGCGTCTTTATCTCGCAAGGGGTGGGATGGTCGGGGCAAACGAGCATTGCAAAGCCCTCGCCAGCCGCGCTTAAACGGTTGATAAGCGTTTCAACCACGCCGTCTATCTTTTCAATGGAGTAAACCTTATTTTTGAAGTCGCAGTGGTGCGCGCACTCGTCGGGGGCTTCCATATGAATATAAACGAAGTCCAGCCCGCTTAAAAGCCCATCTGCGGCGGCGTTAGCCTTGCCTTGGAAGTTGGTATCGTAATTGCCCGTTGCGCCGTCAACTTCAATAATCTTCATTCCCGCAAGTAAGCCTAAACCCTTAACGAGGTCAACCGCTGAAATTACCCCGCCCTTTAAACCTCTCAGCTTTTCAAAATCTGCAAGCGCGGGCTTGGTGCCTTCGCCCCACAGCCAGATACTGTTTGCGGGTTTTTTGCCCTCTTTTACGCGCTTAATATTTACGGGGTGTGAAGACAAAATTTCATAGCTTTTTTTCAGTAGACCCCTATATATGCTTGAATTAACGCCTTTCGGCAAGTAATTTTCAATGATTTTATCGCTTATATCGTGCGGGGGAGTAAGCTCTGCGCCAGTTGCACCGCCGTCTACAACCAAGCAGTGTCTGTACTGTATTCCCGCGTAAAACTTATAATCTTTGCAGTCAAAATTTTCTTTTAAGCAGTTAATTAATTCTTCGGCTTCCGCCGTGGAAATTTCGCCTGCGGAATAGTCCAGCATAACTTTCTTTTCGTACGGCTCGTCTTCGGATAGTGTAACGAGGTTACACCTCAGCGTTACGTCAGTATCTTTCAGCTTTATGCCAATAGAAACGGCTTCCAATGGCGACCGACCCGTATAAAAGCTTTGCGGGTTGAAACCCAAAACCGACATATTAGCCACGTCGGAGCCGGGTTTAAAGCCTTGGGGTACCGTCTTGCAAAGCCCCACTTCCGAAGATTTTACTATCTTATCCAAGGTGGGCGTCTTTGCATATTCAAGGCAAGTTTTATTGTTAAGCGATGGTATTTTCCAATCTGCCATACCGTCGCCCAAAACTACAATATACTTCATAATTCTTATTCCGATTTTGCGTTATTTAAGGCATATATGGGGGTCAATTCAAGTCCCAATCTACGGTTTTTTTGCCGTGAGCCAATAAATACTCGTTAGTTTTAGAGAAATGCTTGCACCCGAAAAAGCCGTTATACGCCGATAAAGGCGAGGGGTGCGCGCACTGTAAAATCAAATGCTTTTTATTATCTATAAGGGGGACCTTGCTCCGTGCGTTGCCTCCCCAAAGAATAAACACCGTATTTTCTGTATTGTCGGAAATCAGCTTTATAACGCTGTCAGTAAACCACGCCCAGCCGCAGCCCGCGTGTGAGTTCGCTTGGTGTTCCCTTACCGTCAAAGTCGTGTTCAGAAGCAGAACGCCGCTTTTCGCCCACTTGGTCAAATCGCCGCAGTACGGCTCTTTAATGCCCAAATCTGCCTCGATTTCCTTATAAATGTTTACAAGTGAAGGGGGAAGCTTAACGCCCTCTTTAACCGAAAAGCACAGCCCGTGCGCCTGATTGGGCTCGTGATAGGGGTCCTGCCCCAAAATTACAGCCTTTATCGAGGACAACGGCGTGTAGCGGAAGCAGTTGTATAAATCGTACATATCGGGGTAAACGATATGCGTTGAATATTCTTTTTTCAGAAATTCGCGGATTTTAAGGTATCTTTCGTCCGCAAACAGGGGGGCAAGCACCTCGTCCCAACCGCCGCCGAAAGGTTTCATAGGTTATTTAAAATCTCCAAATATTTTTCACATTCAAGCTTTGCGCCGTCCAAATCGTGCTCCAAGTAGTTTCCGCATTCCTCGCGCTTGTTGCCGGGTACCTCGGTAAAGTTAAGCGCAACGGCAAAGCTTTCCTTCAAAAGCGCAAGCACTTGAGGGTAACCGAGGTTTACGGTAAGAAGATAGAACCCCGTTCTGCATCCCATGGGGCCGAAGTAGATTATATCGTCCTTTTTGGCAGAATTTCTTAAAGCGGTTGCAAGAAGGTGTTCAACCGTGTGCAAAGCGGCGGGGGAGATATAGTCTCCGCCGTTGGGCTTTTTAAACCGCAGGTCCCAAGTGGAAATGCCGTGCAACTCGTTACAAAAGTGCAAGCCTGTCGTAAGCTCGTCGTGATTTTTCGTAAAGGAAGGTATCTTATCCATAAATTTCATCCGTTATGTTTTTTAGTTCGCGTTTAAGCGTTTCAAAGCAGAGGGTAAGGTTTTTCAAATATTGCTCGGTCGTGCTGCCGCTGCCCGCCAAATCCGAAATAATTTTATACGAATAGCACTTCAAGCCCGTTTGCATACAAACCTGCGCAATCGCACCGCCCTCCATATCGCGTATATCCGCTTCAAGCTCTTTAGTAAGCAATTTATAGTCGTTTTTATCGTCGTTAAATCTGTCGCCCGTTGCAAGCCTTTTTGCGGGGTATTTGCCACATATATTGAGGGGAATATAGTTTTCCTCGTGGCCGTCAAGCGTGCCGACGGGCTTGCCGCTTATCTGAACCAAATCGAAATCGTATTGCACTGCGTGGGAAATTTGATAGACCTCACCGACGGTAACGCCATCGTTCAGCCCGCCTGCAACGCCGATATTTACAATCTTTTCGGCTTTTAATTTGTCAATGGCGATTTGCGCGCCGCAAGCTGCGTTAACCTTGCCAACGCCGCAAATTACTATTGCAATCTTTTTCTTAGACAAAGTGCCTAAAACGACGCGCTTGCCGCCCGTTTTGCGCTCTTTGACGTGCTCCATAGCCGAAATTATAGGCGCGGCTTCCTTGTCCATAGCAATAACAAAACAAATCATTTACTTTCTCCCGTGCATACGGCGTAAACGGCGCGGTCGGAAAAGGCGTCAACCGTGATTTCGCAGTCGGCTTGTTTACCGTCAAAGTAGAGTACGCCGCCCGCGTATTCAAGCCTTTTTATCCAAGCTATCGTTCCGCCGAGATATTTTATATAAGCTTCTTTTGCAACCCAGTTCTTTAAAAAGAGTTTATCATCTTCCCGTATTTCCGCCTTTTCGCGTTCGGTAAGTCGGTTATAATACGCGTCGGTTTTGCGCTTTTTATAAACCTCTAAATCTACGCCGCACTGCTTGTCCGATACTAAAATAACGCCGTCGTCCCCGCTGTGTGCAACTGAAAAAAAGACGGGATTTCCCTCAATATAAGGTTTCCCGTAGACGCCGCGACTTATAGCGTAATTGCCACATATATGGGGGTGTAACGCGTTTTTCAGCGTTTCTTCTATATCTTTCGTGCGGCAAAAATATAACTTAATCATAACATAAGTGATTCGATATATTCAATCTGTTCTTTGGTTGCAAGGTCGTTGGTGAAGGCGCACGCGCTTCCCGCCGCCGTTGCAAAGTTCAGCGCAGAGAAGTAGTTGCCCGTTTTAATATACTCGTGGATAAAGCCCGCAACCATACTGTCGCCCGCGCCAACCGAGTTCACAAGCTGCCCGCGTGTTGCCCTTACGTACATTGACTGCGCCGTTTCGGTTACCATAGCCGCACCTGCGGAGCCCATTGAAACTATTACGTTTCTTGCGCCCATTTCTTGCAGCTTGCGTGCGCACGCAAAAATACCCTCTACGTCGGGCACTGCGCTGAGCCCGAAGATTTCACACATTTCGTAAACGTTGGGCTTAATGAGGAAGGGCTGGTATTTAAGCGTTTCGGTCAAAAGCTTGCCGCACGCGTCAACTACGATATTCACGCCCTTAATGGTTTTCAATTTTTTGAACATATCTGCGTAGGCGGTGAAGTCAAGCGTGGAGGGTACGCTTCCGCACACGACCAGCCAGTCGCCCTCTTTCAAAAGGGTTTTCAACTTCCGCACGAGTTTACCTACGTCGCTTGCGGAAACCTTGGCGCCCGTGCCGTTAATGTCCGTTTCGGTGTTGCTTTTAATTTTGACGTTGATACGGCTTTGACCTTCAACTTCGATAAAATTATAGTTCAACCCCAGCGCGGTAACCTTGTCACGGATATACTTACCCGTAAACCCCGCAACGAAGCCGAGGGCAAAGGTTTCCTCGCCAAGCTCTTTTAAGGCAAGCGAAACGTTCAGCCCTTTGCCGCCCACTGCAAGCCTTTCGGTGGTGGTGCGGTTGACGATTCCGCCTTTAAGATTATTCACTTGTACGTAGTAATCCAAAGAAGGATTAAACGTTACCGTGTAAATCATACAGTAAAACTTTAATTCTTTTTACTTAATTTGTCAATAAAAATCAAAATTAATCGCTTGATTTTTTGCGCGGCGTTACGTATAATAGTTGTACTTGTTTATACTTGCATTGGGCGAGTTTCAGATTCGATTGCGGGTAGAGAATGAGAAAAGCATACCAAAGGCTCGGCTTTGTAAAAACGGAAACTTAAATTTAAATGCAGAATCGAAAGATTCCAAAGTTATTGCTTTCCCCTCTTTCAGAGCGGCAGGCGTAGCTTGCGCAGCGTAACTTAACGCTGTCCGTCGTAGCTTTTTCACCGTTGGAAGGCTCTCGGCGTTAATTAAACGGTAAACTCTTTCTCGCGTTTTGCCGTGCGCGGGCAAGAGAATTTTAACGGCATGCGCTTTGCGTTCCCCGTCCGTCGGGGATACGAGGTTAAGTTCAAAGGCGGAATAAGTATGTAGAAAGCTCAAACGAAACTTGTAAGACTCGGGTGCAAGTCCCGACTCGTCCACCAAATTCATTTACAATAAAAAAGCGGCACCGCTTGGTGCCGCTTTTTCTATGCAATTTTATGCTTTATAGGTAATCGTTATAGTTGCTTCCGTTGCGGAAACGCTGTCCATCGTGATATCGAAGATAAGCGTTTTGTTGTCGTTCGTTTTGTAGTTCGGGAACTTTGAGCTGAACTTGCCGCCCGTCAGCCACAAGTCGGTATCGGTTGCGTAACCGCTCGAGCTTTTAAACTTCGTTTCGCCGTCCGCTTCAACTAACTTTATAAGCGATATGTCGGACGAAGAGTTGTTGTAATCGGTAAACGAGCCGAAATCGTTATTGAACGGGTCGTTTATCCAAGACGATACGTGGTAAATTCTTACGCCGTATTTAGCTCCGTCGTATAGGTAGCTGTTGCTCATCGTAGCGTGCAGCTTGTTGAGCCCTTGCGCGGAATACAAATCGATTAAAAGATATTCGCAGAAGTACGAGTTGTCAAATTTCAAAGGAATGAGGAGCGCGTCGCCCTTTGCTTGGGAGCTTTGAATGGTAATGGTTTGTGTGGAGGTAACTACCGTAGGAGTAAGCCAGCCGAGCATCGTTTTGGAGTAAACGTTCTGGTCGCCCACCGTGGCGTCCATCATATCCGCGCCGCCAAGCCCTTCGTTGCAGCCCTTACTTTCTTCATAGTCGTAGTAATCGTCAAGCCCCAAAAGGTGCCCCGTTTCGTGAATGTAGGTGGAGGCGTTAATTTTAAGACCCGATATTTCGGGATAATACTCGTCGGTGTATCCGCCCTTCACGCTTTCTTCCATAAAGCCGATGCCCGTAAACATATAGTAGAACGCTTTTTTGCCGTCGTACTTAGTTTCGTCGTAGTTCCAGGTTACGTACGCCCAATAGAAGTCGCCGTCGTCGTAATCGACGGGGGCGGAATAGAGAAGGTAAACCGCGTCAAGCGTGCCGTCTTTGTTGTAGTCGTATTTCGTAAGGTCAAGCTTGCTTGCGTAATATTTAAGTACTTCGTGTAAAAGCACGTTATCGCCGTTGTTATAAGTTTGCCCGTCTTCCGTTGCGGTAAGCCCCGCGTAGTGGGTAGAGGAATTCGACGCCGTGTAATAGCTGACGCTCCCCAAATTATATCCCGCTATATCGAACGAGAGATTGAGCTTGCCGTAAGAAGCCTTCTGATAGTAGGTTTTAACGCTTTCCCAGCCCGTCTGTTCGGAGGTGCCGTTAAACGCAATATTAAGGTTTGAAAGCTCTGTTTGGGATATCGTCGTGTTACTGAATTTAATGGGAATTACCAGTGCGCTATAGGTGCCCGTTGAGGGTAAGCCCGTTGCAGGGTCGCCGCCCACCGAGGTCAGCTTCTTTTGCAGCCTTTCGTCGTCAAAGGTCGCCGCGTCGTAGGTCTGCTTAGTCATCGCGTTGGGGTCGCTCGTGCCCGTGCCCGTTCCTGTACCTGTACCCGTACCCGTTCCGGTGCCTGTGCCAGTACCAGTACCAGTGCCTGTACCTGTGCCGGTGCCGCCCGTGGCGTCGTGTTTTTTGGGTAATACGGTAAACGATAAGTCTTTACTTGCATTGCCTATCGTCAGCGTAACGGTAAAGTATCCGGGGATATTCGTGTTCGCGTGGTGCGTGTCAACCATATCCTCGGTTACCGTTATACGGTAACCATTCTTGTCTTTTACGATAAAATACTCGTTGTAATCTATCGTGTCGCCGGCTTCTATTATGCAAGATTTGCTTTTATCGACTGCAATGGTATAGTCGCTATCGGTGCTGCACGCGCCGACGGTAAAGGTTAGCGCTACGATTAACGCAACGAGAATAACTAAAAATTTTGACCTTTTCACTGTTATTACCCTTTCGTATATTTTTTTGACTTCTTCATTATATATCGCCGCGTTCTAATTTGCAATAGAAATTATTAATCTATATTAAGCCGCGCCGCGTTTTTCCAAATACTGTAAATACCTATCAAAATAAGTAATTTTTTAACAATCACCGTTGACAAACAAATATATAAGTAGTATAATTATTGAAATAAGAACGAAGGGCAGCTGCCCTTGTGCGTTGCTTGCAACGCACAACGATACCTAATCGTATTAAACGCGCATTTCGTTTTTAATAAATCCGTTCGCGGTTTACGCCGCGGCTATAAAACTATTTGGGGGAAAAAGAATGAAGAAATCAAAGCTAATGAAAGCCTTATTGACTTTCGGAATGAGTATGGTAACGGCGACAGCTATCGTCGGTTTTACCGCATGCGGTGACGAGCACGACCACGTTGACGCGGATAATAACGGCAAGTGCGATATATGCGAAACCGATATGACGCCCGCAGACGGCGGCAACCAAGACATTACGGTAGCCGTTGAAAAGGTTGAGCTTAACAAAAACTCGATTACGCTTGATATCGGCGGTGAGGAAACCTTAACGGCAACCGTTACGCCCGATAATGCAGATAATAAAACCGTAACTTGGTCGAGTGATAAACCCGATATCGCAACGGTAGTGGGCGGCAAGATTACTGCAAAAGCAGCCGGCACGGCAACCATAACGGCAACCGCGGGCGGCAAAACCGCAACCTGCTCGGTAACGGTAAACGAACCCGCACCCAAGCCCGACGTAACCAAGGAAGAATGGGCGGAAATTTTGGAAAGCGTAGATAACTTCACGCTCACGGAATCGACGGAAAGTAAAACGAGTATTCAAAAGGTCGACGGCGATAAAATCGGGCTTGCCGACGGCAGCATTTTAGTCAAAGACGGTGAAAAGTATTACGAATACCGTCAAGACGTCGAAACCGAGAAATGGGCAAAAGTAGAAATTTCAGCCCAATTTTACGAAGCCACGGCAAACGTCTTTTCGGGTTTTGTAAGCGGTATTAAAGACCTTTACGAGGAGTTTGACCTTAACGACGGAGTATACGTTGCTAAACACGCCGTCAATATGGCGGGGATAGGTGAACTTCATAACTTGGAAGTTAAATTTAATCACGGCAAGTTGACGGGCATAACGTTCCAAACGATTATCGAGATTGGCGGCGACGTCATCATCGAAGGTACGCCTGCGGAGCAAGCCGACGAACCCACAGAGAGCGGCGGTGCAACTACCGAAACCCCCAACCCTACCGAGAATCTTTTGATTACGAGTTACGAAGTTTCCGACGTCGGCACGACCGTCGTTCCCCTGCCTAAGATTGACGGCGGAGAAACTCCCGACCCCGAAGACAAAGCAGCAGTAACCGCAGACGAGTGGGCGGAAATTTTCAACGGCTTAACCAACGTTACCGTTGAAATGAAGTTGGAAGGCGAATTACAATCGACGCTTAAAACCGACGGTGTAAAAGTTCATCTTATTTCTGCGGACAATGAAACCATTTTCGCTGAGTCCGAAGGCAGTTACTACAAATATGAAAAGACTGATGGCAAATGGTCAAAAGAAGAAATAACTCAAGAAGCTTACGCCAGCGAGCTTGAAGAAGATAATGCGTATTTAGCTGTATTAAAGTCTTTAAATGCTTATTATAGCGAATTTGATTACAAAGACGGCAAGTACAGTGTAGCAGAAATCGAAGACGTAGTTATTAAAAACATAGAAGTTACTTTCGATGACGGCAAATTGGTAAGCGTAAAATGTGAAGTCGAGGAATTAGAGCTTTCTTACGGTAACGCAAACGCAACTACAATTGAAGTGCCTATGGTCAACGAAGTTCCCAATATCACTATGTGGACGGAAGTAACCGACGCGATAAATGGTGAAGTGCACGAAAACGACGCCGATTTTATATGGCACCATATTTTCTTTAACGATGCAGTTGCTAAGCAATATAATTTCGACAGCTACGAAGCAACGGTAAAGCTTGACGGCGTTGACGGCGAAGTTGTTACGAGTATTGCATTCAACGAAAACGACATTAAAGCTCACACCTATCATATGCAAATCCGTATTAAGGGGAATAGGTATCAAACGGCAGAATTCACAATCACCTTCAAGAATGGCGACGACGTAGTTGCAACCGGCACCTATACCCGCGAGGGAAGTAAAGAAGTAGTTCTTAACAAAGCTGTTGCGACCATATTAGTAGAAGCAACCGAAACCATTTCAATTACGTCCATTAACGGTAGTACTGATTGGAATGGTAAGAAAATTACTTGGTCTATCGACAATGAAAGCTTAGCAACCATTGTGGATAACGAAGACGGCACCTGCACCGTTACCGGCGTTGCAGAGGGCGAGGTTATCCTCACGTGTACCGTTGGCGAGGGCAAAGAAGCATTCAGCCAGACCTGTGAAATAACCGTCAGTGAAAGCAATGAACCGACAGAACCAGAGGACGTTTCTAGCCAAGTCGTACATAATAATAAATTCCCTCACGGCGATAGAAAGGGCGTACAAATTTATTATGATTTACAAGGCAGTGATTACTCTAAACTTGTTAAACAAATCGTTCCCGCTAATACAGTGATAACGGCAACTAAGAATGGGGAAGCATATACGGTTCAAGTTCTCCGCAAAGAATGGGAAAGCAATACTACAAATAAACTGTGGATTCAAATTTCAGTAGATGGCGACTGGTCGGATAACGATTACGTATTTTCAATTAGTTTCAGAGATGCAGATGGCAACGAGGTTGCTTACGGCACTTATAGTGAAATGGCAACAGACGCGGCTTTGTATATTAGCAAAGATACGCTTAGCCTTACGCTTAAAGAAGATGA
The DNA here is from genome assembly GCA_947176485.1 of uncultured Clostridia bacterium. Taxonomy (GTDB): domain Bacteria; phylum Bacillota; class Clostridia; order Christensenellales; family Borkfalkiaceae; genus Coproplasma. Next base: position 11,266 of record CAMWQS010000002.1, read on the forward strand.
AACGGTTACCGGAACGATAACGGCATCTAAAACTGCCGCGGCTGTGGGCGATATAGAGTGGAAAATTGAGGATACGGAAGGTGAGGGCGTTGCATCAATTGAAGTAAGCGAAGATAAGCTTTCCGTAACGGTAACAGCACTTACGGCAGGTACTGCAACTATTACCGTAACAGTAGGCGGTTTGACAAAGACTTGTGAAGTAACCGTACACGCTGTGGGCGGGGGTGGTGTTCAGCTCCCCGATATACAGCTTAAGTTTACGGCTGTACTTAACGACTATTACCCCGCGGCTGGTGCAATTTATCACGACTTTATCAGCTTAGCTGAAATCTACGATAACTTTGTATACTCTCTTGATAACATACAAGTCAGTGCAACGCTTAACGGAGAAGAAATTGCAGTTGAGTTGCAACCCAACGGTTCGCTCGGCGGAGATAAAAATATGCATTTCCACGCTAAAATCGGTGACGCAAGTACTACTGTTGACGAGATAAAGTCGGGCTTGTCTATTACGATGATTTTTATCGATAAAGACGGCAACCCTTGTGCATACGCTATCATTGCGAACTAATTGCAACAATTACACACAACGAAAAACGGGACGGAATTTTCCGTCCCGCTTTATTTTTTTACCAAATAAAGGTTGCCTTTGCCTGCTCGCCGTTGTCGATTAAAATATCCTGTGCCGTCATGGAACGATTGACAACCGTAACAAAGTAGGCCCACTCCGCAATCTCCTCGGGCTCTGCCCATTTGGGCAAAAGCGTCTCGTCCATAATTTGTTTCCAGAGCACGGCGTCGTTCATCACGCGCTCGTTTAGCTCCGTCCTGACGCCCCCCGGAGAGAGACTGTTTGCCGTCGCCCCGTATTTCGCCACACGCAGGGCAACGTTCTTCATATAGGCAACCATACCCCCCTTGCTTGCGCAATATTCGGGGAATTCTGCGCCCGAGCTTGCACTCGCAGACGCAATAAATAAAACACTTTTAATATTCTTTTGAAATGCGTATTTCTCGGTTATGCGGATACTGCCCTTTAGGTTGATATCGATATCCTGTCCCGAGTCCTGCACGCCTGCGTTGTTGATTAAAATTTCCGCACCCGAAACCTCGGGCAACTCCCCCGAAAAAACATCCGTCTGAACGTGCGTGTAGTTCTTATGTTCCAAGGAGGGGGGCAGAATATCGAGCCCGATAACCTCGTGCCCGCACGTTAAAAATTTCCGTGCAATCGCCTTACCGATTCCCTTACTCGTTCCCGTCATAAGCACTTTCATGTTGTACCTCCCTTTTCAGTGTAAAATACTCTTCCCCTAAGCCGTTTTGTTTCCACCGCTTTGTAATCATGAAGCCCGGATAGAAAAAGATTGCCTCGCACAAAAGTTCGACGAGCATGCCCGTCACCGCGCAGGTCAGGCACTGCACTATCGTCCAGCCGAAGAAGAAGTGGCTAACGAGCAGTGCAAAAACCAGGTTGTCTACAAACTGCCCCACAGCCGTCGAAACGTAGGTACGCATTACGTACGCGCCGAGCCCGTCGGGCTTCCTTTTAAAAATCTTACCGATTCCGAAGTTGGACAGGTTATTCACAATAGACGAGGAAAGAAAGGCAACCGTACTGCCGAGGACGACGTACCAAGTTCCGCCGAAAGTGTGATTGAGCGCATTGCCTATCACTTTCTCGCTCCCCTCAACGTAAGATTCGCCCCAAGTTCCCGGAACTACGCTGCCGATAAAGAGCAGTAGGCAAAAAAACAGATTGACGACAATAGCTAGCACGGTGACCTCGGTCGCCGCCTTGGGCCCGAAGTGCTTGGTTAAAATATCCATGGTGAAGAAGGCAAACCAAGACACGATAATTCCGCAGTCGAGTGCCAGCCAGTCGCAGGGAATATCTAAACTCTTATTTGCAAGCAGGTTCATGGAGAACACGGATAGAATAAACAGCACGACGACAATTGTCGGCACGCTTTTAAGGAGTACACAAAACTCCTTCCATTCTTTTTGTATCTTTTGTTTCATAAAAATAAAAGCGTCTTTAACTTCCGCAAAAGTCAAAAACGCGGGGCGCACTTCGCGCCCTAATTCCTCCTAGTTTTGATTTTGCTTTTATATGCAAGGCAGGATGGTTACGAACTGCCCGATTCAATTTTCTAACATATTTTATCACAGCTATAAGCAAAATGCAACTCATTTTACGGTTGCAAAAATTAATTTCCCGTACCCGCAAAAATTCAGTTGCCCCCCTAATATGCCGCAAATAACGCGTTTTTCGGCGTGGAATTGTGCAAAGGTATTGACATTTTCCGACAATATAGCTATAATCAAGACGTATAAAATATATAAGAGGTGTGTTAATGAATAAAAAATTTACTGCCTTTTTCAACGGCTTGGGTATGACGGTAAATAAGAATTCCGCATACGGCGTTGTAAACGGGTATGAAACTAATGCGCGGCTAAATAATTTTGATAACGTTGCGCCTCTTTTGGTACATATTACTTGTTACACCACGGACGAGGCAAAGCGCAATATTGCAAACGCTTTGCGGGCAGCGGCGATTAAGTTTTGCAACTTTCAATTTTCGCCTTACGGGCTTACGGTCGGGCTGAACGATATGACGGGCGGCAGACTTTTAAAAAGGCTGAACGGCGTTTTGGATTTATTGTATAGCACCATTGCGGCAAACGGCGGCTTGGGCGTAGGCTATTGCCCCGTGTGCGGCAAGGCGTTGGAGGCGGAGCAAGCTATTCTTTGCCAAGTTGACGGCTTCACTATAAGCCTTGACGAGGAATGCAAAACCAACTTGAACGCTTTAATCGACGCCGAAAATAAGGACTTTAAGGAGGCACCCAACAACTACTTGCGCGGGTTCCTCGGTGCGGTGGTCGGTGCGCTTGCGGGCGTAGTGGTGGCAATACTGTTAAATGTCGCGGGCTTCGTATCCTCGCTGTCGGCAATAGTTTCCGCAGTTCTGGGCGCGTTTTTATATGAAAAATTCGGCGGAAAGCCCAATAAAATGATGATAGTGATAGTTTCGTTGACAACCTTCGTTTTTATGGCGGCAACGGTTCCGGCAATTTACATAGTAACTTCGGGAATAGCTGCAAGCGAATATGGAGTAAATATTTCAATGTTTGAAGCCTTTGCTCTCCTTATGCAAGACTCGGAATTTGCAAGCTGGTTCTACAGCGACCTTGCTCTCATCTTATTGTTCTCCGCACTTGGCGTCGGCTGGATTATCTTCTATCTTTCAAGAAAAATCAAGAGAAGACAAAACATACAATAATTGCGGTTAATACAAAATCGGGCGGTATCAATTTACCGCCCGATTTTTTAATTGGTGCCCACATATGCCGCAAATAACGCGTTTTTTTGCGGGTTATTCTTGCCTTACGCCTAAAATATGTATCCCCCGCGCCACGGCAAAGTTGTAGGAAGATAGCGGCTTATTGAACGCGTCGTAGGTGTGTGCCGCAACCAAAATTTGCCCGCGTGCAAACCCGACCACGACGGGCGAATGGTAGAAGTCTCCCGTACCCGTGCCGAGCTGAATTATATCGCCCACCTCGACTTTATCAAGCGAAACTTCCTCGGCAAACGGGCCAACGCTCTCGTTTTTAACTAAAAAGTTATACAGGTATTCTACGCCCGTCCACGAAGGGGTGCGGTCGTTCACGCTTTTATAAAACCACCCGAAGGTGGGGGTAAAATTCATTATTTTTGCGCCCGCGTAAATACATTGTGATGCGTAGTTCGTGCAGTCGCCGCCTATCTTCGAAAAGTCGTAAAAGGCGGGATTTCTGCCGAATGCCCACTTTTTTGCATAGGCAAAAGCTGCCTCTCTGTCATACTCTAAAATTCTCATACACCCCATAATATGCTTGAAATACCGCGTTTTGTTACGCAAAAGTTGACTTTTTTTACGAACTCGGTTATAATTACGGGGTACATAAATCGTTTAAGGAAATAGAAGTAAATGATAACGGTTTCTTTCGTTTGCCTTGGCAACATTTGCCGCTCGCCTATGGCAGAGCTTATTTTGAAGCACCTCGTGAAAGAGCGCGGGCTTGAAAACAGTTTCGATATAAAATCGTTCGGAACCTCGGACGAGGAGGAGGGCAACCCCATTTACCCGCCCGCAAAGCGCACTTTAAGGGCACACGGTATAGATGGCGAGCACATCGCAAAGCAAATTTCATTAAAAGATATTATTAACAGCGACTTTATTCTCGTTATGAATTCAAATAACCTTTTCGACGTTTTACGGCTTACGGGCGGGGAATTCGGAAACAAAATTTTCAAGCTTTGCTCGTTCACCTCTAAACCCCGCGACGTGGCGGACCCGTGGTACACTGGCGACTTCGAAAAGGCGTTCGTTGACGTATATGACGGGGTCAATTGCTTTTTAGAGTACGTTTTAAAAGAGAAAAAAGACGCCATAAATTACGATTTAAGGCACTGAATTTCAGCCCGCGTTTCCCCGGAAACGCGGGCTTTTTTATGCGTAAATTTACATATTTTGACAACGCAATTTTTGCCTTTCGAAAGCGAAATTTTCTTGACACGCGTATATTTTATTATTATAATAGTAAAACACGTTTATTATAATACACACGCACCGCGCAGGGCGCGGACGGCGAAAAAGTAGGTAAGCACACCGCTTTAAATGGAGGCGCAGATGTTGGCGAACGAACGGCTCATCTTCAAAATGTCAATAGAGCAGAAAGTCAAACTGGTAACGAGCTTGAAACTGTACGAGAATTCGGCTAACGAAAATTACGAATTCCCCGTATTCAAATTGACCCGAAACCCTTTGGATGGGGAGTCGGGCGTTTACGCTACGCAGTTTCCTTCGGACAGGGCGCTTGCGTCTTGTTGGAATAACGCCCTCGTTACCGAGGTTTATTCCAAGCGCGGCGAAGAGGTTGCCGCCGTCAAAAAATACGCTTGCTTCAACGTTACCGACTCTCTTTCCGCCGAAAATATTGCAGAAGATTACTTTTTAACCGCAAGCACCCTCGGCAGCAAGGCAAAGGGACTTGCCCGTGCAAGGCAGTTCGTTAACTTTGAGGAGTTTATCCCGCAAAGCGGCGAAGAGCAGTCCGTCAAGAATTTGCAAGACGTCGTTTTGAAAGCCGCTTCGCCCCGTTCGGTTTACTTGAAAAACCCCGAAAATATCGAAAATTACAAAAACCAAGAGGACGCGGGTTGTCTTTTCTACGGTGTAGCCGGCAGTGCGGACGAGGCGCTTAAATACTTTTTAAACGGCTGTACGCTGGTATTTTTGAAAGGGGACTTTACGGCGGAGATTATCGCCAAGCTCAAAGTGCTCACCGTCGAGTACAGGTCGGCATACGCCGATTACCGCTCGAAGGCAATAACTTTATCACAGCTTGACGCACGCTGTCAGTCGCTTGAAATCTTCGACGAAGAGATTTTAAACGAGGCTTGCGACAAGCTTATTTCAACTCTGCTTGAAATGCGCAAGCGCAACCAAGAGGTTCCTCCCACCAAGACTGCGGTTAACCCCAACCACGCTGCGGCTTTCGACGAGATTTCAAACGACTCGCTTTCAATAACGGCGGCAAGGCAGTCCGTAGTTTTACTTAAAAACAGCGGAGTTTTGCCCCTTCCCGCGACGACGAAGGTTGCCGTCTTGGGCGACAGTGCAAAGGACTATATTTACCAAACCGAGTTTTATAGCGGTAAGGCAACCGCAGAAAGATTGCCCTTCTACACGGTAAACAATTACGAGATTGACGCCGCGGGTTTTGCTAGCGGCTACGCAAAGGGCGAAGGCGTAAGGCAAGATTTAATCGATATCGCCGTAGACCTCGGCAAAGACGCGGGACTTGCCATCGTGTATTTAAGCGCGGAAAAGGACGCTAAATCATTGCCCGAAGGGCAGCTGGCGCTTATCGACGAGCTGAACAAAAACGGCGTTAAGCTCATCGCCGTGGTTGCGTCGGACGGCATTATCGACTTTGCATTTGCGCAAAAGTGCGATGCGGTTCTTCTGACTTACCGCGGCGGGCAAGGCAGCACCCGCGCAGTGCTTGATATTATCAAGGGCATTGCCACCCCTTCGGGACGCCTTACACAAACCGTCCCTATGGATATAAACAACACCCAAAACTATTTGACTATACCCCGTAACGAAGTGCGTTATCCCTTCGGTTACGGGCTTTCCTATACCAAATTCGAGTATTTGAACCTTAAAATCAACGAGCGCGGCATAAGCTGCACTGTAAAGAACGTGGGCGATTGCGACGGCTTTGCCGTGTCGCAGTTCTACGTGCAGAAGTTCCGCTCTTCAAGCATTTTCAAGGATAAAATTCTGCGCGGCTTTTCGAAAGTTTATATTAAGAAAAACGACTCCGTCCGCGTTGAAATTCCCTTTGACGAAAACACCTTTAAAATCTACGACGCCCAGTCGGGGCTTTACCGCATCGAGGGCGGCGAGTATACCGTCAAGATTTCCGAAAACTATTTTGACGATAGGCTGGTCGGCTCGATAACGCTTGCAAGCTACGTGTTTAAAGACGAGTACAAGGGCGAAATCGTCCAAAGCGTGCAGAACTCCGACGGCACCGCGGTTAAGTTTGACGTAAACCAAGAACCGCCCGAAGTCAGAAAAGCCAAAAAACAGCTTTCCTTCGGCGTGAAGCTGTTCGTTGCAATCCTGATTGCAATTTACTACGAGGGCGTGATGGCGGTGCTTGCCTTCACCGATATCGTCTGGGACAAAGATTTGATTTTCTACCTCGTAATAGGCGGGCTTGCGGCGGTGTGCGTCGCGCTGTTTATAACCTACGTGGTCATAATCGCCAAAAAGCGCAAAAAGCAGCACTATATTCCCGTGAACGACGTTTTGACCGACCTCGTTGAAAACGTCAAAGAATTCGACGAAGTTTCCAAAGTTACTTATATCGAGCCCCTGAAGGAAGAACCCGAGGAGGAAGAGCTGCCCGTAACGGCGGCGGAGGAAGCACCCAAGGAAAAGTCCTACGACTTGTCGCTTGAAGAGGACGAAGAAGTTGAGCTTACCGAAAGGGTTACCTTCCACGAAATCTGCAATAATTTCCAAGCCTTTGCCAATAGCCGCGGCGTTACGGTGGATATAACCTCCGTAAGGGCGTTGTTCGCCGCAATAGGTGCAAGCAAGATAGTTATCGTTACCACCAAGAACACGGACGTTATGCCCGACTTCCTGACGGTGTTAAACGGCTACTTCAACAGCCGCGAGCTGACGGTTGTGGGTGAGAATTGGAAGTCGCTTTCGGACCTTATCTGGAAACAGCAGGAAGACAAGTTCGTGCTTTCGGATTTTGCAAACACCGTTTATTCGGCAACCAAATCGCCCGATAGGCTTTACGGCGCCGTAATCGACGGGGTCAACGCAGAAACCGTTTTAAGCTGGTTTGCGCCCTTCGTAACCTACGCAAACCACCCCACCGAAGAGCATAAATTAAACCTGAACGAAGAACTTTCGATAATTCTTCCCAACAACATTTGCTACATATTATCCCCCGCGGAGGGCTCTGGCGACAAGTTCCCGCGTGAGGTTGCGGACGCGGCAATTCAGCTTGATTTGGTTTTAAGCAAAACCGAGACGGGCGAAGAAGTCGAGGCGGACGTCATCTCGAAGTCCGCGCTTTCGGACCTCGTCAAGGAAGCGAGGGAAACCTTCTACCTTCCCGAAAAGGTTTGGAAGAAAATCGACGAGCTTTTCGAAACTATCCGCGCCACCGAAAAATTCCGCCTTGGCAACAAAAACACCTTGCAGCTTGAAAAGTTCACCTCCGTGCTTTTGGAGTGCGGCGGGGACGAGGCGGAGTGCATAACGGATATCTTCCTTGCAAAGCTCGTTCCGCTTTTGAAGCTAACCAAAGCCTACGCGCAGGACGGCGGCGACAAAACGGTTTTCGGCATAGTCGAAAAGCTGTTCGGCGAAGAAGAACTTACCAAAATTCAAAGGGCGCTTGCTAAATCCGTATAACGCTCGAAGGAGAAACTTATGTTAAACTTAATATCGGCGTTCTCCTTTGCTGAGTTCTTCGGTAAGGTGTGGGACGCGCTGACAAGTAAAATCGCGCTTATAGTCTACGCCGCAATAATATTGGTTCTGATTTTGGTGATAGTTATCCGCGTAATCGTAAACGAGCAACGCCGTATTGCCGAAATTCAGGATAACGACGCAAGGCGGCACGAGGTTCACGAGAACGAGCAGCTTGAAACCGTTAGGGCGGAGCTTGACAAGAAGATGAACAAAATCAGCCTTGACGTAGCGGCGGTCAAAAGAAGCGTAGCTTACGGCCCGCTGAGCGTGATGCCCGTAGGCGCAACGCCCGCGCACGCCGGAAGCGGCGCAAGCACGGATGCGGCGGAGGGCGAAGAGGAAGTGAACGAAGGCGGTTCGCGCTTCTATATGCTTACCGAGATAGACAAAGAGTACGAGAATTACACCCGCCCCGACTACGACGACGATATAACGCTTAAAGAGCTGTGCGAAGAATTCCGCAACTTTTCGGCGGGTAAATTAAAGCTCTACTACGATATCGAAGATATAAGAAGATTTATCGGCGCATTGGCAGTAACCAAACTGATTATTCTGCAAGGTATGTCGGGTACGGGTAAAACCTCGCTTGCATACGCTTTCGGCGAGTTCCTTGAAAATAAGACCGTAGTCGTTCCCATCCAACCTATGTGGAAGGAAAGAACAGACTTAGTAGGTTACTACAACGAATTCACTAAGAGATTTAACGAAACCACGCTTTTGTACAAAATGTACGAAGCTAACAACAACGAAGAAATATACATAACCGTCCTCGACGAAATGAACATAGCGAGGGTAGAGTACTACTTCGCAGAATTCTTGTCCTTGCTCGAAATACCCAACCCCGACGGAAGAAACCTTGACGTAGTGGCAGACAGATGGGAAGACGACCCCAAGCTGTTACAGCACAACGGCAAGTTAAGACTTCCCACCAACATGTGGTTCGTAGGCACTGCAAACAACGACGACAGTACCTTCTCGATATCGGATAAGGTTTACGACCGTGCAATGGTCTTGAACTTAGATAAAAAGGCAACGCCGTTCGAGGCAGAGGGAAGTTGTAAGAAGATATCCTCAACGCACCTTGAAACACTTATGGCAAAGGCGCAGAGGGAGTACGACCTCAGCGACAGAAACCTTCGAAGAATTAAGAAACTCGACGAGTATATGATAAAGACCTTCCACATCACTTTCGGTAACCGTATTATGAAGCAGATACGCTGTTACGTACCCGTACTCGTGGCTTGCGGGGGAACGGAGCTTGAAGCCTTGGACGATATCCTTGCAAGAAAGGTATTCAGAAAGTTAGAAAGCAAAAACCCCGTACACGTCAAACAGATGGCGGACGGAGTGTGTGCGTACTTAGACGAGCTTTTCGGCGAAGATAAGCTCCCGCTTTGTAAAGAAACAATTAGATTAATTGAACAGAACGTGTAAAACCATATGACACTTTTAGACATTTACTATCGCGCATTTAAAGGATACCGCAAGCAGACGGCGGATAACACCGGCTGTGAAAAGGACAGACGCGCCCTTGCGGAATCCAATACTGACGAAGATAGGCTACAAGCAACTAAATATTTGTGCAAAATCGAAGAAGACTGGATTCAAGCCATTGAAGAAGGGTTGGTTTTCGTTGAGAAGGCGGTTGCGGAAGAGCGGCAGTTCATAAGAACTAACGGCGAGGTCGTGCCCATCGAAAAGGTGCGCAAGATTTCAAAGGACTCCGTAGAACACCTTGCCAAGCACAGCGATATGATAACGCACGTGCCCGAAAACGAGGGCGACTTGCTCGTTCCCGATAAGCTGTATATGGTCGAAAAGCTTTCCGACTACGCCGTATACGAAAACCGTTTCCTCTATATGATGCTTTGCTACATAAAGGCTTTTATAGAGTACAGGCTTGAAAAGATTGAAAACCTTCGCCGAACCTACGTCGGCAATATGGAAATTTCAAAGGAAGTCGTAACCAAGAAACGCACCTTAAAGGTTAAAGCCGCGGTTTACGAGGAAAGAACGGATAACCCGTTCCCCTTGCCCGACGAAAAATCTGCAAAGCAGGTTCAAAGAATTAAGGACTGCCAAAGCATAATAAACGCGCTTTTGAACACCGACCTTATGATGCAGGTTGCAAAGGCGCCCATGATTAAGCCGCCCATCGTTAAGACCAACGTCTTGAAGATGAACAACAACTTCAAGCGCGCATTGGCTTTATACGACTATATCGCGTCCTACAACGGGCAGGGCTACGACTATGAAGAGGTAGTTTTCAACTACGCACCGTTTAGCGATAAAATCGCCGACGAAATTGCGGAGGCGGCAAACTTAACCTGCTTCCTTGCCTACAAGACGGGCAACGACATCGAAAGCATTCTCGAAGCCGAGTACGAGGCGGAGGAAAGAAGGCTTAAAGACGAAGAAGAAAAGAAGCTTATTCAGCGTTTAAAGCGTTTGAAAAAGCGCGCCTTGGAATCTAACAAGACCATGGAAGAATACATGCTCGTGTTAGAGGAGCGGAACCGCCAGCTTGAAAAGGACGGCGAGGAGCTTGTAAATTTAAGGCAAGAGGTAGTTGCGCTTAACGAAAAGATTGACGAGATTAACCGCGAGAAGGAAGAGCTGAACAGACAAGTCGACCTTCTGCGCGAAACCTTGGAAGAAAAAGAGCGCGAGATAGTCGAGCTGAACCAAAAATATATAGAGGATATGGCGGCGATAAAAGACGAGCATATCCGCGAAATTGCAGAGCTTAACGAGGAGCACGACGGCGAAATAGCACAGCTTAAAGCCGACTTTGCAGACGAGCTTGCCGGGACAATCGAAGAACACGAAACCCGCGTTGCAGAGCTTACCGACCAGATTGACGACTTGAACGCAACCCTTGAACAAACGGTTGCCGACTTCGAGGAAAAGAACAGTGAGCTCGATAGGCAATTAAACGATTTGGACGCGGCAAAACAGCGCGTTATAGACGAGTGCGCCGTGAAGATACAGCAAGCCGAAGAGGGCTTCAACAAGGATATCGAAAAGCTTGAAAAGACCCAGCGCATAGAGTTAAAGAAATTGCGTGACGAAAACGCGTTAATCCGCGGCGAGCTGGACGGTATACGCGCCCAGCAGGGCAAGCTTACGCCTAGCAGCGACTATACCTCCCGCGATAGGTTCATCGAGCTTGAAGAAGAATATATGGCTTACCACAGATTTTTCAAAACCCAGTGGGAGTTCACCAAGAAGGAAATCAGAAAGACCATTCTTTGGACTAAGCAAGAAAAGAAAGACAGAAAGAAAAAGTAAAGGAGTTATATGAAAAAGGGCAACGGCAACAACAAAATAGCAAAGTTGATTGCACTGGTTATTCTCATAATCGGTATTTTCGCGCTGTTCGTTTTTGCTCTTTTACGCCAGTACCAAATTTACAGCGGCAAGTTCCCCGAAATTTCTACGGGAATAAAATATCTTTATATCGTGCTCGTGGTGCTGCTGCCGTTATTGCTCGTTTTATTAATTCGCGTAACCTTTTCCAAGCGCGACAATACCGACCTTATCACGCCCGACTACTTTGACGTAAACTTCAAAAAGCTCGAGCGGGAAAAGCAAGCCGTACAGAGCCGCGACGTTCCCAAGCTTGCCAACGTCGATTTTCCTATTAATAATTACGCGCCTGCACGCGTAAACGCAGCTGCAAGCCCGGATGCGGCGGAGGGCGAAGAGGAAGTAAACGAAGGCGGCTCACGCTTCTATATGCTTACCGAGATAGACAAAGAGTACGAGAACTACACCCGCCCCGACTACGACGACGATATAACGCTAAAAGAGCTGTGCGAAGAATTCCGCAACTTCTCGGCTGGGAAATTAAAGCTGTACTACGATATCGAAGATATAAGAAGATTTATCGGTGCATTGGCTGTAACAAAGCTTATAATCCTTCAAGGTATGTCCGGTACAGGTAAAACCTCATTAGCATACGCCTTCGGCGAGTTCTTGGAAAATAAGACCGTAGTCGTACCCATCCAGCCTATGTGGAAGGAAAGAACGGACTTAGTAGGTTACTACAACGAATTCACCAAGAGATTTAACGAAACGACGCTTTTGTACAAAATGTACGAGGCTAACAATAACGAAGAAATCTACATAACCGTCCTCGACGAAATGAACATAGCAAGAGTTGAGTACTACTTCGCAGAATTCTTGTCTTTGCTTGAAATACCCAACCCCGACGGGCGCAACCTTGACGTAGTGGCAGACAGATGGGAAGACGACCCCAAGCTGTTACAGCATAACGGTAAACTAAGACTTCCCACCAACATGTGGTTCGTAGGCACTGCAAACAACGACGACAGTACCTTCTCGATATCGGATAAGGTTTACGACCGTGCAATGGTCTTGAACTTAGATAAAAAGGCAACGCCGTTCGAGGCAGAGGGAAGTTGTAAGAAGATATCCTCAACGCACCTTGAAACACTTATGGCAAAGGCGCAGAGGGAGTACGACCTCAGCGACAGAAACCTTCGAAGAATTAAGAAACTCGACGAGTATATGATAAAGACCTTCCACATCACTTTCGGTAACCGTATTATGAAGCAGATACGCTGTTACGTACCCGTACTCGTGGCTTGCGGGGGAACGGAGCTTGAAGCCTTGGACGATATCCTTGCAAGAAAGGTATTCCGCAAACTCGAAAGCAAAAACCCCGTACACGTCAAACAGATGGCGGACGGAGTGTGCGCGTACTTAGACGAGCTTTTCGGCGAAGATAAATTGCCTTTGTGCAAGGAAACTATAAGATTAATCGAACAGAACGTATAATTTACCCCTGAAATTGTGAGGGACTACCCATGTCTAAATTCAGAAGTTTAATTTTAATAATCGGATTAACGGTAATCGCCGTGGCGGCTGCGCTTTTGACGGTGCTGGTTTTGTATGCAACGGGAACGATAGTTACCGACCCCATCGAGCTCGTCTATACCGTCGGCAGCAAAAGCAAGTATTACGACGGCACGCCTTTGACCTTGGCTGACGACGATTACAGCCTCGTAAGCGGAAGCGTTTTGGAAGGACATACCGCACAAGTCAAAATAATAGGTTCACAGACCAACGCGGGCGAAAGCGAAAGCACGTTGGAGGTTAAAATTCTCGATAAGAACGGCTTTGACGTTTCGGGCGAATACGCCGTCAAGGTCAACACGGGCACCCTCACGGTAGAAAAACAGATTTTATCGGTTTCCGTTAAAAGTGACGAGGTTTATTACAGCGGCAAGGAAATCGTGTTTAATAAATACGAGGTTACCGGTGGCGAGCTTGCAAGGGGGCACAAATTGGGCGGCGTAAGCGGCACGCTTTTAAACGCGGGGGAAAGCCTTCCCAAAAACGTTGCGCCCGTCGTTTACGACGCTTTCGATAACGACGTAACCGCAAACTACGACTTCGGCGGGTTCAATATCGGCGACGTTACGGTCGTTGCCCGTCCCCTTACGGTAAAGCCCAAAAACGTTACTAAGGTTTACGACGGAATTCCGTTTACCGCGTACGAGTACGAAATTACCGAAGGCTCGCTTGCACCCGGGCATGAAATAGAATGCACCATAACCAATATGGGTGGCGACGTTGCAACCTTTACCGACTGCACCGGCAGCAACGGCGAAAGAATAAGGATAGATTCTTTTAAAATCGTCGACGAAAACGGTAAAGAGGTAGAGAATTGGGAGAAGAACTACGATTACTCTACGGGTGATGCAGGGCTCGTTACAATCGAGCAACGCCCGCTCACTATAAAAACCGCGTCCGAAACCTTTATATACGACGGCGAAGCGCATTACAACGATACCTATCAGATATTCTACGGCACGCTTGCGCCCGGGCAAAAGCTTACCATAACGGAACCCACTAAGGTTACTACGGTGCAGCAGGGAGTACTCAACAAAGTTAGCTGCGTAATTACCTTGGATGACGACGACGGCTCCACCGTTGACGGGAACTACGATATTACTTATATCGAGGGCACCTTGTCGGTTAAGCCGTTTGACCTTACGGTTTACACCAAGTCGTACACGCGGGTATACGACAAGGATAAAACCTTGGGCGACGCTATGGACGACGATAACTACTGGCTCTCCGTTAAGCTTCCCGAAAAGTTCACTTTAACTGCCGAATGCCCCGACACGATAAAGGCTTTGGTTGACGCCGTTGAAGAAACTTATTACAAGCTTCAAAATATTACCATTACTACCGAGGGCGAAAACGGCGTTATCGACTGCACCGGAAACTTCAATATCAACGTAGTAGACGGCACTTATTCCATAACCAAGCAACCGGTAAAATTATCTGCAAGCACGACGCTAAAAAGTACTTACGACGGCGAAGCTTACACTTTTGATAACGATGAAGTATTCGCGGGCGTAAATTTCAGCGACTACGATTTCACCGCCGCTAACTTTACGGTAGACGGCTACTACGAAATCAAAGACGTCGGCAAGCATTACTACACTGCCGAATTTACGGGTAGTTCCGATAACTACGACGTAACGGTAGAAAACGGCGTAGTCGAAATCGAGAAAATGTCTGTAACCCTTAATTTTACGGGCGAGCTCGTAATGAATTACAGCGGTGCGTTCGGCTATTACGATAAGGACGAGGATATAATCGACGGACTCAGCGTCGGCGAAATAGGCACGGTAGAGGCGGCGGTATTTTCAAAAAACAAGATAGAAGAAATTACCGTTAAAAGCGTTACGGTATACAAAGACGGTAAGGATATAACCTCCAACCTCGAAATCGATTACGAAAGCTTAAAAATACCCGTTACCATAAACAAGATAGCGTTCACCTTAAAGCCCGCTCCGTTCTCGGGTACCAGCATTGACGGCGTCGATTTTTCAAGCTTGGTTACCGCTACCGGACTGGTTGGCGGCGATTACGTAAAGGTTACGACGTGGGACGACGGTTACAGTGAGTATGGCGTAGAGTTCTACACGGTATACGATTCAAAGGGTGAAGACGTTACCGACAAGTATTACGAGTGTACCAATCCTAACGCAACAGGCGTAATTAATCTTATTTACATAGACTACTGATTCCATAAGAAAAACAAACACAAAAAATAACTGCAATTTATAAGGTTTAGTAATGGCATTCGTATCGTATGACAGCTATAAAAACCGAATAGAAAAATTAGCCAAGTTCAAGAACTTCGTCGTAAAATACAAGTTCTTGATTATGGGCGTGCTCGCAGTTATTTTGGGTGGCGCGTCCGCCCTTATGGCAACTAAGGGCATGATTACTACCGATATCACCTTGTCTGCCGATACCTACACCTACGGCGACAGCTACACGCCAACGGTCGGCACCGCGTTTTTAAGCGACGTCGGCTACGAATACAGCGTGCAGGGCAGCGACGAGTGGACGGAGCAAAAGCCCGTAAAGGTCGGCAAGTACAGCGTAAGGGCGGTATCGAACAAGTTAGTGGGCAAGGGCTACGGCACACCCGTCGACTTTGAAATTCTTCCCAAAAAAGTCGAATTTGCATTCGGCGACGAAACTTCTTTAACTTACGGCAACAAACCTCAAAGATACAACGTAGACGGTTTGGTTTTAAGCGATAAAATAGACGTGAACGGCGCAGCCTTCGCTTACGATTATCACGACGAAGCCGACGACGTAAGCGATTGGACGGTTGACGTAACCGTTGCCGCGGGCAGCGTTAAGATAGTCGACAAAAACGGAAACGATTCTTCCGATTGCTATATTTACGAAACGGCTGAAAAAACCTTTGCACTTACGAAGCGCAATCTTCCCGTTAGGCTTCAAAGCTCAAACGATATCTATCGCGGCGCGGAAATTTCCTACGCGGGCGAGCTCATGAGCCCCAACCTTGCCGAGGGCGACAGCATAGCGTTTGAAACCGAAATCACCCAAAACGGCAGCCCCGCAAAATTATTGGACGCGGGCACTTACGGCGTAAGCATTAAAGAAAATTCAATCAAAATAACCAAAGGCGGCTCGGACGTGACCAAGCGTTACGATATCGGCGCGCCCCAAAACGGCACCTTCACCGTAAGGCAAAGACCGTTAACTATAACCACGCAGGACGGCAACAAGGTTTACGACGGCAAAGCCCTTTCAAACGAGGGCGCAACACCCGACAACTTAGTGACGGGGCACAAGCTTTCGCCTATCGGCGTTGCACCGTCCATAACCGACGTCGGCAAAATACCGAACGCGCAAACCTTCGATATTTTGGATGCAAACGGCGTAGAGGTTTCGCACAACTACGACTATCAGAACAATTATAAATACGGCTATCTCACCGTAACGCCCCGCCCGCTCACTATAACGACCGAGGGCGGCGAATGGGAGTACGACGGCAAGGCTCACCCCGTAACGGAATATAACGCAATCGGGCTTGCAGACGGGCAAGTGCTCGTAGTCAATTCCTACGCTTCTCAAACGGCAATTAACGTGGACGACAGCGGCAAAAACTCCGTCGAGTACAGTATCGCATGGCAAAGCGGCGGCGACGTATCCCGCGACAATTACGCGGTAACCGAAAATTACGGCGATATAAAGATAACCCCGATACCATTAAGGGTATTCACGGATAACGGTAGTAAGCCTTACGACGGCACCCCGCTCAGCGTTGAAACTTACACCGTATTTTACGCAGGCACACATCTGAGCGGCACGGGTTCAATGTCGTTAGACCTTACACCCGTCGGTAGTATTCCCCGAATTATTAACGTCGGCACAAAGGAAAACGCGATTAACTTCGCCGTGCCAAACAATAACTACTACGTAAAAGAAACGGTTAACGGCACTTTGCAAATAACCCAAGCGGAAATAACTATAACGCTTGATAACGCTTCGTGCGACTACGGCGATACGCTTCCCGCACCCAATATCACGATAAGCGGAAGCGGCATCGTGGGCGGCGAGCTTTTCGGCGGCGATACTTTAACCCCCGCTTTTAAATATCTTAAAGACGGCGCGACCCCCGCAAGCTACGAGGCGGGCAAAACCTACGATATTTCGCTGGATACCTTAAACAGCAAATTCACCTACGGCAACGACGAACCCGTAACACAGCCCAACTATAAAATAACTTCTAATACGAGCACCCTCACCGTCGGCACACGCGCAATCACCGTTTATCTCAACGATACTACGGTAACCTACGGCAACGCACTTATATACAACCTCGGCAACGAAGAGGTCGAAGGCGTAGTCGGCGGTCAAACCGTTCAAGTCAATTCTTCACAAGTGGTATTCGATATATCGTCGACTATGCCCGACGCGGGCACGTACCCCGGCAAAATATCCTGCCCGACCACCGCAATTAAGATTTCAAACGGCACTACGGACGTAACCTCCAACTACGAAGTAACGGTAGAGGTCTCCACTCTCTATATCAGCCAACGCCCGATAACAGTTCACGCAAAGGATATTCTCGGCGTAATCTACGGCGTAACTCCTCAGTACGAGGTAGAGGTAGGCAACTATAAATCGATTACCGAAGACGGCCTTGCAAGCGGTGAAACGCTTACGGTTAACAACGTATCTTACCTTACGACAAACGGAATTCCCGTTGACCCGAGCGATAACCCCGACGTAGGCACTTACAAAATCAAACCCAGCAGTGTATCGATTACGAAGTCTAACGGCGACGACAGCTTGAAAAACTACGATATAACGCCCGCCGACGACGGCGTGTTTACTATCGTTGAGCGGCCTATCACTATACAGTCGGCAACCGACCTCGATTTGATTTACGACGGCACGGCACAGTACAGAACGGGCAAAGAAGTTACTTCCGAGCTCAACGTTCTCGGTGGACACCGCATCGAAGTTACTAAATACACAACCGTAACCGACGTATCCGAAGGCACCGTTACCAACGAGCTTAAATACGCAATTAAAGACTCGTTCAATAACGTCGTAACTACAAACTACGCTATCACGGACAACTTCGGCACGCTCAAAGTCAACCCCAGACCCATCACTATACAGCTTAATAATTACACGGCGGTTTACGGCGAAAGCTACGCGTACGCGACGGGCGCGGGAAATTATGAAAACACCCCCGACCTCGTTAACGGCGAAACGCTTGAAGTAACCAAAGTTGCTTACGAGTTCGGCTTCGTTGTAACCCCCAACGTAAGGGATACGGCTTACTGGGTTAGAGGGGATACCTTCAAGGTAACCAAAGCAAATGGCGTGCCCAGCACGGGCAACTACAAGGTTGAATGGGTAGACGGCTCGCTTGAAATTACCAAGCGCCATATCGAGGTTACGCTTAAATCCGACTCGGCAATCTACGGCAACGGCTACGCATACGCCACCGCGTACGCAGGCAACTACGCCAAGACTAAGCTTCTTGACCTTGAAACGGGCAACGCGCTAGTTTCGGGCGAACAGCTTAAAATTACCGCAGTTACGTACGAGTACGGCACTGAACAGTACCCCGAAGTGAAAAAAGACGGAGGCGGTTATTGGATACGCCAAGACGGCTACGAAATAACCAAAGGCAGCGTAGACGGTAAGGGCAACTATGAAATTGAATGGGTAGACGGCACGCTTACTATAACCCAACGCGGTATATACGTAACCCTCAACGATATTGCCACCGTAAAATACGGCGAAGAAGTCAAGTACCCCGAAGGCTACAAGTCGGAGATGGGCGTACTGGATATACATACCGTAACCGTAGGCGCAACTGCGGACGATATGTCGTTCAACCCTGCCGGGGCTGACGCAACCTTCGCTTACCCCGACGCGGGCAGTTACACCTTCACTTGCGACGAAAGCTATATAAGCATTTCCGACGCAAGCGGCAAAGACGCAAAGCACAACTACACGGTAAACGTAGTAAAAGGCAGCCTTGAAATAGAAAAGCGCGAAATCACCGTTAAGCCTACTTCTTATTCGGTAGTGTACGGTGAAAACTTCAACTATTCCACGAACGCTAATCCCAACTACGAAAAAATAACCGAGGGCAGCCTTGCAAACTTCGGCGGCGAAACGGAAACCCTTTATATTTTCGTTGACTTGCTTGAATTCGACGGCTTCGTTAAAAAGGACGTCGGCAAGTACACCTTCACCCCTAACCGTTACACAGTAACCAAGGTTGACGGCACAACCGACAGCTCGAACAACTACACCGTAGTTTTCGAAGAAGGCACCTTAACCATAACGCCAAAAGTAATCCCTGTTGAGCTTGAAGAAGTTCCTTTCGTTTACGGCGAGGACGGCCACACGAAGAAAAGCTATGCCGAGCTGTACGCAGAAAAGATAACAGAGGTTACGATAACCCCCGCAGAAACTCTTAAACTTACTTTCAGCTTTACGAAAAACGGCACCCCCGCTGACCCCAAAGACGCGGGCGACTACGGCGTTAAGATAACCAACGGTAAAACCAACAACTATGAAGTCGTATCTAACGATACGGGCAAGCTGACTATAAGCAAAAGACAAATTCACCCCGTACCTTATTTTAAAACCGCAGAATACGGCACTACGGAATTTATATATCCGTCGGTTGCGGCAAACGGTTCAACGAACTACGACGAGCAATTTAAAGAGTTTTACTATAATTTGCCCGCGTATAACGAGAAGATTGAAATTTCAGTTAGCTACGATATCAGTGAAGAAGTGCCTTCCGTGGGCTTCTATAACGCTATTTGCGACGGTGTAAAGGTCTACGTTGACGGCGTTACCGGCGGCGCGATTGTCGCAAGCGGCAGCGACGGCTTGTTTGAAACCAAAAACTACACTATTTTCATTGACGAAGACAATTTCGCGGAAAAGCTTGAAATTACTCACCGTAAAATCAAGGTTACTTTAAACAGTATGCCCAACGCGGTTTACGGCGACGAAATCGCCTATAACGCGGGCGGCGAAACGGCGGATAACCTCGTCAACGGGCACGAGTTAACGGTAGACCCCAACGGCATAGAATTCGACCCTATTGGCAACGCAATCTATCCCAACGCAGGCAGATACACTATTACTTCAAACGAAAACTTCATAAAGATTTTAAGCGGCGGAGACGAAGTTACCACGAATTACGAGGTAACCGAGGTTATAAACGGCACGCTTACTATAAACGCACGCAAAATTACCTTGACCTTGGAAGATATGGGTGAAATCGTATACGGCACAAAAACACCCGTACCCACGATAACGGGCACGGTCAACGGCGATACGGTAACGAACGACGAATTTATCTATAGTAATATCACTACGCCCACTATGTCGTCGTATTTTGAATCCGATTGGTTGAACGGCGGCGAAAACAGATACTTAACCGTGGGCACTTACCGCGTTTCTATCAATTTGAAAAACGTGCGCGTCTATACGTTTGAATATGCGAACGGCGCACCCGCAGACACCAAAAACTACGACGTTCAAGCGGTTCAATACGCTAACCTTATAGTAAAGCAGCGTCCAATCACCGTTGAATTACAACCCTTTACAAGGGTATACGGACAAAACAACTCCGACACCTTAATTTGGCAGAAGAATGGCACCTCGACGGGCTTGTCGTATATCTCCGATATGGATATAAACGACTTGATTTCGATTGATAACTTGGCAGCGGGCGAAGGTGTTTACAGCTTGTCCTTGGCAGTATACGCCGAAGGCACGGAAGACGGTGTGGTATGCAAAAACGCGGTCAAGTATTCCGTCGGGTTAAGCACGCTGGTTTTCCACTACGAGAATGAATCGTCGCAATATACCGAGAACTACGAATACACTTTACCCGCAACGGTAATCTTTGAAATAACCCCCAAGGACTTAACGGTTAACCTCGGTAATCTAACCTCCGCCTACGGCGAAGACCCGTTTAAAGACTATTTAGGTAAAACGACGACGGAAGGGCTTGCCTTTGGCGAAATGTTAAGAATTTACTCAATCTTTGCGGAAAAGGACGGCGTAGCCGTTGACGCTCAATACTCCGACGTGGGCAGTTATGACTTGAACGCAAACGCTAAGGACACGTATATCTACCCTACTGCAACCTCAGCATTACCGATATACGAAGGCTATAAAAACTACGATATAACCTTTGAAGGCACCCTTAAAATAAACAAGCGTAAAATCACCGTTCAGCTTTACGATAACGAAGTTTACTACGGTGAGGACTACGATTACTTAAATATAAGGGAAGGCGCGTACGTGGGCGTAGACGGCGGCCTTGCCACCTGTGGCGAGCAAACGGAAACGCTTGAAATTACCCTCGTCGACTACGGCTTTGAAGCTGACGTATTCCCCAACGCAAGCCGCTTAACCTACCCGGTAACAAACTTTGACTGTATTATCACTAAGGTTGACGGCGAAACGCCCGGCACTGATAACTACGATATCAAATTCACCGGCGCAAACCTTACGGTAAACAGGCGCCCCGTTACGATAACCTTGCAGTCCGTAGAAGATATTATCTACGGTCAAGACCTTCCCATGCCCGAATACGTAATCAAATACGGTGAAAAGGACGGACTTGTAGGTAGCGATAAGTTCAACCCCGAATATCTTTGGAGGGAGAGCGGCAGTAACAATTATTACGGCTACGCCTATGAACCCCTTAAGGGCAACGTGGGCAAGTACGGAATTATCCTTTACCAGGCGTTTAGCTACTTCACCGACGCGGACGGTAACGAGGTTGATAACTACGATATCGTTTCAGAAAGCTCTTCAAACGAAGTAACCCTCAATATAACTCCGCGCCCCTTAACTATAGAGTTAAAGGATATAACGGTTGAGTACGGACTGTTTAATTCAAGCAGTGCATACTTCACCGATGAGAGTATATACGATTTATTGGAAATAACCGGCGAAAACAAACTTGCCTTTAAAGAATCGTTTACTTTGGCAGAGATTCAGCCGATAAAAGATTCCGACGGCAACCGTCCGATAATGAAAAACGTGGGCAGCTACGACGTAGAACTCGTCGGGCTGAACGTGCTCCGTGGTGATAACGGTACAGACTTAATTTTCAGCACGCACAGCAACTACGAATTTGCGGAAGATTCCGTTTTAACTGCAACCGTAACCATTAACGCCAAAAAGATTGAAAACCTTAACCTTGGCACTTACAGCTTTACCTACGGCGAAGAAGAGGAGTTCAGGGAAAAATTCACCTACATAGCAAAATATCCCTACCTTGCCTTTGACGAAACTCTTACCCTTAAAACCTTCTACGCACTCGATAACGGCGGCAACCCTATTTCCGATAGGCTTGACGCGGGCGATTACACGATAAGCGCAAACCAATCAAGCGCAGTATTCTCCGACGAATACGGTCAAACCAACTACGAAGTAACCTTCACCGGCACCTTGACGGTTAAGCAAAGAGAAATTACGGTTGTATTGAACGCCTTAGGCTCTGTAAAATACGGCAAACCACTTGCTTATGCAACGGGGGACGGCAATTATAGGAACACCCCCGACCTTGTGTACGGTGAAAAGCTTGAAGTAGCAGTCAGCTGGTCGTTTAACGGCGAAATTATCGAAACGCCCAAAAACGCAGGTAGGTATGACTATGCGTTGGACGAAGATAACAGCAAAATTTTTGACGAAGACGGCAACGAAAAATCGAACGGAATTAAAAACTACTCGATTACTTGCACAAGCAAGATGGCTGTTATAACCAAGTACGGTATCACGCTAACTATCTATGACGAAGAAATCTGTTACGGCGACGAACTTCAAGGCAAATCCGGCGTATTCTATCCCATAGATTTCTCGGGCGACGATTTGCCTTACAACGAAACCGTAGAGGTGGCTCAAAAATACGTCAAAGTAGTAGACGGCGTTGAAGTGGGCGAAGTAGAGAACCCCACGGAAGCGGGCATCTATAAAATTAAGTACGCAGCACATCAAGCTCGCAACGAAGACGGAACCGTTTCGGAATACGTGAACTACTCGATAACGGTAGATACCGAAGGCACGCTTACTATTAAACCGCGCCCGATTACCGTCAACACCGTTGGTTTACCCGACGTATTCTACGGCGAACCCGTAAGCTACCCCGACGACTTAGACGACTACTGCGTGGTAGGCGGAGATGGACTTGTAGAAGGCGAGCACGTTGCAATAACCTCGGTTGAGTACTACGACGAAAACGGCAACCCCGTCGACGGCGTACCCACGGCCACGGGCACCTACTTCATAGTTCCCACGGGCGTTGCAATTTACGACGATAACGGCAATTCCGTAAGCGTTGACAACTACGCTATTACTTATCCAGTCGTTCCCGACGAATTGACAACTTGCGGCACTATCAAGATAATGCCCATATTGCTGCATTTGGTAACCGTCGACCACACTTGGGAATACGACGGCAAAGAGCATTCCGACACGGGCTATACGCTTTTACTTATTGACGACGCGGGCAATATAACGGATAAGGAGTTCACGCTTTCCGAGGAAGAGGCAAAGCTCGTCAAGGTTGAGGAGAGCTACGCAACGATTAAAAACGCGGGCAGCGTTCCCAACGAAGTTACATACGACTTCTCCGATACCAACTACGTAATTGCAGAACCCATCGAAACCGGTACGCTTACTATAACCAAGCGCGAAATAACTTTAATAACGCCCGATTGTATTTATATGGTGTACGACGGTAAGACACACACACCCACGGAAGACACGATTGTAAATAAAATCGAAGAGCACCACTATTTGCTTGATTATATTACCGTTCAAGATGCGGGAGAATATGAATACAACACCACTATAACGGATATACTCGACGAAGATTTCGTGTCCGTAAAAGGCAACTACAAAATTGAATACGAACACGGAACGTTAATCGTAAAACCCCGCCCCATAGGCTTACAGTCGGACGATAAAGAATTTATCTACAACGGCGAATGGCAATATTGGGAGGGCTACACTCAGCTTGCCGACGAAGATGAAGCGGATTACGGACTGGTTAGCGGACACGAAATTGCCGTTACGGACTACACCACAATCCTCACCGTTATGCAAGGCGAGGTTGACAACGACCTCGAATACAAAATCACCGACGCAGACGGCAACGTCGTTACGGACAACTACGAAATAAAAGAGGTCAACGGCAAGCTTAAAATCAAGCCCGTTGAAATCACGGTTGCTTTAAACGACCGCGTAGTAACCTACGGCAACGAGCTTTATCCCTACGAGCTGAACAATTACGACTTGAATAATTCAAGCGGGCTCGTCAAGGACGAACAGCTTCAAGTCGCGGTTAAGTACGAGGACGGGAACGGCAAAGCCGTTGACCCCGTGGACGTGGGCGAGTACACGGTAGTACTTGACTTATCGGGCTGCTACGTTGAAACGGCTTACGGCGAAAACGGCATCGGCAACTACACGATACTCAACGCCGAAAGCGTTACGGCTCAGCTTACGATTATCCCCAGGGAAATCACGGTAGAGCTTGACCCGATGACGAAGCAGTACGGCGAAGCGTTCAACGGCTCCGACGCGGGCTATCAATTAGTCAGCGGCGAGATTGTAAACGACGACGATATAAAGGTATCCGTCTATTGCCCCGACGGCGATATCGACGAAAGAACGGCAGTCGGCGAGTATACGCTTGCTATCGAGCACTGTACGGTTAACGGCGTTTACAATATAACTATAAACGACACGCCTAATCTTATCCACGCATGGAACTACGATATAACCTATATAGAAAGTAAGCTCACCGTTACAAAACGCGATATAGTGGCGGTTGCGGCAAGCGCGGAAAAAGAAGGCTATTACGACGGCACTGAATTTTCTTGCACCGAATACGCGGGCGCGTACAGCGAAGATTACGAGTACGGCGTAATGCCTTGGGACGATATCGCGGACGTTCTCGTATACGTTGAAGGTACGGCAAATTCCGTAATCAACGCGGGCGACTGGGACAACGAAGCGCAGTTTGAAAGCGCGTCTACAAACTATAACGTAGTCAGAACGGACGTCGGTACGCTTACGATTAAGCAAAGACCCGTCACGATTACTTTGTTAGAGATAAGCGACCAAACCTACGGCACCCGCCTTACCTACCCCGACGGAACGGAAGAACCCAACTACGGCTATACGGAAGGTTCGTTGGAAGTGGTAGAGGGCGAAAAGCTTATTATTGCAGTTACCTTCTACGGCTCCGACGGCGAAGAGGCAGACCCCAAAAACGCTGACGATTACATTTACTCCTTCTATTTGTACGGCAGCGAAGTTCAAGACAGTATCGGCGGCGCGGGTATAGATAACTACGCTATAACCTGCACGGACGAGATAGGCGCAACCGTAAGCAAGCTCGAGGTTTCCTTGACCCTTCAAGCTTGGACTTCTACCCACTACGACGGAGAGGAGCACGGATACGACGGCGGAATTGACTACGACTTCCCGTACTACGAAACGATGGAGCTGGGAGTTGATTACTACTCGGTAGTAGGCGACGGGGAAACGCTTATGGACGGCAAGCCGAGGAACGCGGGCGACTACGTTGCTAAGTATAACGAGTCGAAGTCCACTATAGGCGGCATCGCACCTGACGTAAACTACGTAATAAATATTAGCCCCGACGGCGGTATTCCCTTTACTATTATTCCTTTAGATATTACAATATCTATGGACACGGAAGAATACACGTACGACGGCACGGTTTACGACTATAAAGATTACAACGACAATTTCAGCGTATCCGAAAGGGTAACGGGTGAAACGATAGTTCCCGCCGTAAATTATTACGAAGACGCGGAATTCTCAACCCCCGCAACCCCCAAGAACGCGGGCACCTATTACGTCAAGTTCGTATCGTTCACCGTTACGGGCACAAACGACGTAGTTGAAAACTACAACTTATTGAACCCCGAAGAGTGGTGCAAGCTCGTAATCAACCGCAGAGAAATTCAAATTCAAGCAGTGCTTAACGGCAACGATTTCTTCTCTATCGAGCGTTACGACGATTTGCCCGAAGAAGGCTTTGAAGACTTCACCTTCGTTGAAGAAGATTTGGCTAATCTTACGCCCGTATATTCCTACGGCTACTTGGGCGTGGACGGAACCTCCGAGCCCCAAGAGGTTGCAAAGGAGGACGTAAACCAGACCAGAGGTACTTACGAATTATACGTAGACTTTACCGAAACGGAAGAGGACGGCAACGTACTCGGCAATTACTTAATCACAGAAAACCTGCCCGCCACGCTTGAAGTAACCGCAAGAAGGGTTACCGTAGAGGCGGTGTATAACGGAGAGGAACGCCAATACAACGGCGAAGCACTTGAAGCAACCGATTTCAGCTTCAATCACTGGCACGGCGATAACAAGAGCGAGTTAGGCTTCTACGACGACTTCGAGGCAGAGTACGAGCTACTGTTTACCAAGGACGGAGAAGAATCTAACGACCTTCCTGTCAACGCGGGAACCTATTCCGTAAAGATTAGGGTTACCAACGCCGACGAATCGGTATACTTAGTTTCCGATTCCCAAACGGAGGTTACGGTAACTATTTCGAAGCGCGTGCTCGTTGCTACGGCACACTACGACGCAAGCGAGTTTGAAGGTATCACCTACAACTACGGTTTGTTACCTACTTCGGTTACCGTTACCGACACCGACGAAAACGGTGATATAGGTATCCTCGATAAAGACGTCGAAAAAGGCGTTAAGATTGACTTCGTCTTCTACAACGACAAGCTGAGAAAGGAAGTCGTGTACAACTACGCAGGCGTTGACGAGATAAGGTTTAAGATTGCAGGCGACAAAGACAAAAACTATCAGCTTTCAACCGCAAGCTCGGGCGAAACCTTCACCGTAAGCCCGGCAAAAATTTACGTAACCCCCGTGGGTCAAACTGCGGACTACGACGAAGTAGGCAAAGTACTTTCACTTGGCGCATTCGACTACTTACTTTGGGACGAAAACGGAAACGCAATCGAGGAGCTTTACGGCAGCGATACGCTCAGGATAACCCAATCCAGCGGCGAGAACAAAAATCAACGCTATATTGACGTAGGTATCAGAGGAGTAGAGATTAAGCAAGGCAACCTTGAAGTAACCCACTGCTACGATATTCACTATTCATACGAGGAGGGCAGCCCCCTTCCTGCAAGTGCGTTCAAGGCAAGGCTTGCGTTCAATCCCGTGGTAATCAAGTACGAGCAAACTTCGCTCAACTCGGGCAACCCCTTGATGCTTCCTTACCTCGGCAAAGCGTACGATTTAAGCGTTTACGGCGTAACCAAGAGCAACGCGGGAGATTTCATCAATATAATTGACGGACCCTTCGTCGGCGACTGCACGCTCAGGTACACGCTCGTTACGGTGGCAGAAGCACGCGAATACGAGAAGTGGATTCAAATCGTAGTATTCGACAGCTACGGAACCAACGTAACCGCACTGTACAGCTTCCAGCTTCAGAACGCTGACCAATCTAAGATAGTCGTTTACGGCGATTATCTGGACTTCAACCTCGACGCAGGCTGCGATTTCAGCGATGTTACCGAGTCCACGCTTTACAAGGGCTACTACGTGCTGAACAGCGGCTACACCATCACGGGCTTTACGGACGAAAATCATAAGTACGAAGTCCTCTTAAAGGACGGCGTATTGAGGGTTATTGTCTTTACCGAGGCGGACGGCGTGCGCACCAACGCAAGCAAAACCTACTCGTTAAGGGTTCCCGACGAGCTTAAAGGTAGCGTAAAGCTTACCACTATATCACAAATACTTGCTTCAACTACAATAAACTAACAGGCTAAAAAGCCATAATCGGAGGAAATTTATTATGAACCGCGGTTTCGGATTTTATTTCGGCAACGCAATCAAATCGTCTGCAAAGACGCTTTGGCACAAAGGTAATCTAATAAAATATTTCGCTTGGGTGATAATGGAGCTTTTATCTCCGTTCACGGTAATTCTCGGCGCTATGTTTTCGCTTGCAAATATACGGCAAGCGAAGATAGCCGAGCGGGAGAATACCGTCGATATTCCCCAGTCCTTTAAGTTTGCGTGCCAAGGAAAGCCGTTCTGGACGATGCTTCTTGCAATCGTTTTGGAGGCGCTTATATTCCTTGCGGGCGTTATTCTTATATTGGTTGCCGGCGCGCTTTTGGGCGCAATAGGCTACGCAATAAGCTGGTACGTTGAAGATATCGCACCGATTTTGATGATGCTTATCTTCTTTGCACCGGCGGGAATAGTGCTTGCCGTGTACTGCGTGATAATGCCCATACTTATGGCACCCACCGCGTACGTAATCGAAACCAACCCCGATATCGGCGCGGCTGACGCAATTTCCATTTGCTTCAACACTATGAAAAGCCGCGGCAAGGGCACTTGCTTTTTGAATAGCTTCATTACCGCGCTTATACTGGGCGCAATCCTCGGCTTAGGCGCGGCGATAGAGGTGGTGCTTGCACTCTTCGTTGACGATATGCGCCTTGCGTTGGTTCTCGGAATACTCGTTGCAATTATATTCTTCGTGGCGTTCGCGCTCGTTGCGCCCACGTTCACGCTTGCAAGAAAAATTGCCAACAAAAACCTTTTCGAGGATATCGTTTTAGACCCCGTAAACGCATCCAAGCACACCAGCGGCGTGAACATTAAAAAGTGCAAGGGCGTCAAGTTCGACCCCGCCGAGTACGAGAACGAGCTTGCCCTCTTGTTCGACGAAACCTACTCCGACAGAATACCCCTTCCCGAAAGCCCTTCGGCAAGAAGAAAGCGTCAGCTTGAAGAAAGGAAGGCGGCAAAGACGGCGGTAAGCGTGGACTACACCAAAACCCTTTTGGAGGACGACGCGCCTTACACCCCCGCACCCGTAAAGCCTACGGGCGACGAGGACGGCGACCTTATAACCGTCAGCGACCTTATCCGCGACGTGGATACGGAAACCCCCGCAGAAGCACCCGCGGAAGCTCCGGTTGAAGAACCCGCAGCGGTTGAGCCCGAAACGGTTGAACCCGCAGCGGAAGAAAATACCGAGACACCCGCCGAGCCCGAACCCGTTAAAGAGGAGGAGCCCGCAGCGGAAGAGGTAAAGGAAGAGCCCGCCGAGGAGCCCGCGCAAGAGGAAGCGGCGGAAGAGCCCGCAGAAGAGCCCGTTAAAAAGGCAACCAAGACTACGGCAGCCAAAACCACGGCAACCAAGTCAACTGCAACTAAGACGACCGCAGCTAAAACTACGGCGGCTAAGTCGACGGCGGCAAAGTCAACCGCGACTAAATCAAC
>CAMWQS010000003.1 GCA_947176485.1 uncultured Clostridia bacterium
CCTTCCCCTCCGCCACCGACCTTTACGAGTTTTTGCAAAATATGAAGCCTTTGAACCCGCAGAGCCTGGCGGATAAAATTCTTGCGGGCGCGCTTGACAAAACCAACCACGTCGTCGTTGACGATATGACCGTCGTCTGTACCCGAATATTCGATAACACTTAAAAAAGCCGTGCGGCAGTTGCCGCACGGCTTATTATTTATCTGTTATATTGTTTTACCATTTTGCGCATTATCGCAGTGTAATAACGCGAAGGAATTTCTTTAAGTCTGAACTTCCAGTTGCCCGTAGAGGTTGACGGCACGTTCATACGCGACTCGTCGCCAAGTCCCAACAAGTCTTGAATGGGCAATACGGCAAGGTTAGCCTTGGAAGCTATAACGCTTACGCAAAGCGCACGCGCCGCCTCCGTCCTCGTCTTGAAGGGGAAAACTACCTCTTCGTCCTTAAGCGCGGCGCGAAGCCTTGACTTAAACACGAGGAACTGCGAATCGTTCATTCTGCTTAAAAGCCCCAACGCGGTTGCGTTGTCGTGCGTGCCCGAGTAAACCACCGCGTTTTCCTGAATGTTTCTGGGAAGGTACGGGTTGTTCAGTTTGCCGTCGAAAGCGAACAGCATAATCTTCATACCGGGGTAGTCCGTTCTTTGGCGAAGCTTTTCAACGCCGTAATCGATAACGCCCAAGTCCTCCGCAATGACGGGCACGTTGCCTAATTTCTTTCTGAGCTGTAAAAAGAATTTAAGTCCGGGGCCCTGCTTCCACTCGCCCGTTTCCGCAGTTTCGGAATCGGCGGGAATGGAATAGTATCTGTCAAACCCGCGGAAGTGGTCAATGCGCACCACGTCCACCATTTCGCGCATTTTTCTTATGCGGTTAATCCACCACTCGTACTTTTCGCTTTCAAGTACGTCCCAGTTGTAAACGGGGTTGCCCCAAAGCTGACCCGTGGGCGAGAAGTAATCAGGCGGAACACCCGCAACCTCGGTCGGGTTCAAATCTTCGTCAAGGCAGAAAAGCTCGGGGCGCGCCCACACGTCTGCGGAATCGTACGCAACGTACAAGGGCAAATCGCCGATAATCTGTATTCCGAGGGAGTTGACGTAGGCTTTAAGCTTAGCCCACTGCTTTTTGAAGGTATATTGAAGGAATATCCAGAAGCAATAATCACTTTTGTAATTTGCCTCTCTGAATTCCTTTATCGCTAAATTTTCAGCGTACTTATAGCTGTCGGGGAAATCTTTGAAGGAGCCCGAGTAAATGTTCTTTAAGGACATAAACACGGCGTAATCGTCAAACTCACCGCTTTCGACGAACTTGACGAAGTCCTCGTCCGTTATATCGAAACGGGCGTACGCAAGCCTTAAAATATTAAAGCGCGTATTGTAAAGCTCGCCGTAGTCGACGTCGCCTTCGGGCATCTCACAGCTGGCAAGCTCCTCGTCGTCCAAAAGCCCCGCGTCCCTGAGTGCCTCAAGGTCGATGAAATAGGGGTTGCCCGAATTACAGCAAACCGACGAATAAGGGCTGTCGCCGTAGCCCGTCTGTGCAAGGGGCAAAATCTGCCAATACTTTACGTGTGCGCGCCTTAAAAAGTCGGCAAACGCATACGCTTCCTTCCCTATCGTGCCTATACCGTATTTGCCCGGAAGGGACGATATGTGGCAAAGTATACCCGCACCGCGTTCAATAAGATTTTCCATATTTTTCACCGTAGGTAAATTATTTTACAATTTTATTTAAGTAGTTTTTTAATTCTTTGTACAGCTTCCTTGGTTGCCTCGGTGCTACCGAAAGCCGTCAAGCGGAAATATCCCTCTCCGTTTCTTCCGAAGCCCGCGCCCGGCGTTCCCACCACTTGCGCGTCGTTCAAAAGATAATCGAAGAATTCCCAGCTGCCCATACCGTTAGGGCATTTAAGCCAGATATAGGGCGAGTTTTTGCCGCCCGTGTACCAAATGCCGAGACTGTCCATACAGTCGGCAATGACCTTGGCGTTTTTCATATAGTATGAAAGATTTTTCTTGATTTCCTTCATACCCTGCTTTGTGAACACTGCCGCCGCGCCCTTCTGCACCACGTAAGGCACGCCGTTGAACTTGGTCGACTGACGGCGGAGCCAAGCCTTGTTTGCGTTAAAGCCTTTCTTTTCAAGGGCTTTGGGCACCACGGTGTAGCCGCAGCGCGTACCCGTAAAGCCCGCTATTTTAGAGAACGAGCAGAACTCGATAGCACAGGTCTTTGCGCCCTCTATTTGGAAAATAGAACGGGCAAGCTCGCCGTCGGATACGAAGCACTCGTAAGCCGCGTCGTATAAAATAACCGCGTTTTTCGTATTTGCGTAGTCCACCCACTCTTTAAGCTGCGCCTTGGTGTACGCCGCGCCCGTGGGGTTGTTGGGCGAGCAGATATAAATTATATCCGCGTCCACCGAATAATCGGGCATAGGAAGGAATCCGTTTTCTTCCGTGGCGTCTGCAAAAATAACCGACCTTCCCGCCATAAGGTTAGTGTCAACGTAAACGGGGTAAACGGGGTCAGGCACCAAAACAGTGTTGTCCTTTGAGAAAATATCGAGGATATTTCCGAGATCGGACTTAGCCCCGTCGGATACGAAAATCTCGTCCAGGTCAAGCTCAACGCCGCTTTCCTTGTAATAGCTTTGAATGCTCTCCCTCAAAAAGCCGTAGCCTTCGTACGGACCGTAGCCCTTGAAGGTTTCTTGGTTAGCCATATCGTCAACTGCGCCGTGCATCGCCTTGATAACTTCGGGCACGAGGGGCAAGGTTACGTCGCCTATGCCGAGCTTAATTACCTTTTTATCGGGGTTAGCCTTAGTAAAAGCCGCAACGCGGTTGGCAACCTCTGCAAACAGATAGCTGTCTGCAATATTACTAAAATTTTTATTAAAATTCATATTTACCTTACTTTTTGTTTTTGTAGAGCACCGCGTGCTTTATAAACTCTCTGAACACGGGGTGCGCGCTTTGGGGGCGGGACTTAAACTCGGGGTGATACTGCACGCCCACGTAGAAGTCGTTTGCGGGCACTTCAACCGCCTCAACCAGCTGACCGTTTAACGAGGTTGCCGAAATCACCATACCCGCCTTTTCGATTTCCTCGCGGAAGTCGTTGTTAAACTCGTATCTGTGGCGGTGGCGTTCAGAAATTTTTTCCGCGCCGTAAGCCTCCTTCAAAAGCTTGCCAGTAACCTTACAGTCGGACGCGCCGAGGCGCATGGTGCCGCCCACCTTCACGCCGTGCTGGTCGGGGATAAGGTCGATAACGCAGTGCCCGGACTGCGGAGCAAACTCCGACGAGTTCGCGTCCTTATAGCCTAAAACGTTCCTTGCGTACTCGATAACGGCGGTCTGCATACCAAGACATATGCCAAGGTAAGGAATATTATTCTCACGCGCATATTGTGCGGCAAGAATTTTCCCTTCTATTCCGCGGTTGCCGAAGCCCCCGGGGACTATAATTCCGTCAACGCCGCCAAACAGCTTTTTAAGGTCGCCCTTTTCTATTTCTTCGGTGTCTATCCAGCTTATTTCAACCTTTGCCGCGTTCTCGTAGCCTGCGTGCGCCAACGCCTCCGCAACCGACAAATACGCGTCGTGAAGCTGAACGTACTTTCCGCAAAGTGCAATTTTAACCGTCTTGTCGCGTGCGGCTATGCGCTGCAACATTTTATTCCACTCGGTCAAATCGATTTCACGGGGGTCAAGCTTTAACCGCTTACAAACGAGCTCTGAAAAGTTGCTTTTTTCAAGCATCGTGGGGCACTCGTATAAAACGGGCATAGTCATATTTTCTATGCAGCATTCGGGCTCCACGTTACAGAACATCGCAATTTTCGACTTTACTTCCTCGGGCATGGGCCTATCAACGCGGGTGATAATTATATCTGGGTTGATGCCCATACCTTGCAGCTCCTTTACCGAGTGCTGGGTAGGCTTCGACTTGAACTCCTCCGAGCCCGAAATATAGGGCACCAAGGTTACGTGTATAAAGCAGCAGTTATCCCTGCCCACTTCCCTTGCTACTTGGCGGATAGCCTCGATAAACGGCTGACTTTCTATATCGCCGATAGTTCCGCCTATCTCGGTTATAACCACGTCCGCAGAGGTGGTTTTGCCTACGTTGTAAATAAAGGTTTTAATCTCGTTAGTAACGTGCGGAATAACCTGCACCGTCTGCCCAAGGTACACGCCGTTACGCTCTTTGTTCAAAACGTTCCAGTAAACTTTACCCGTGGTAAGGTTAGAGTATTTATTCAAATTTTCGTCAATGAACCTTTCGTAGTGCCCCAAATCGAGGTCGGTTTCCGCGCCGTCGTCGGTAACGAAAACCTCGCCGTGCTGATAGGGGCTCATCGTGCCGGGGTCAATGTTTATGTACGGGTCAAGCTTCTGCGACGCCACCTTGTAGCCTCTGCACTTCAAAAGCCTTCCGAGCGACGCTGCGGTAATGCCTTTGCCCAAGCCGGAAACGACCCCGCCGGTAACAAAAATGTACTTTGTCATATAATCTCGTAAAAATATTTATATTTTTATAATATTCTTAATTGTACCATACACCCACGCCAAAAAGCAAGGGCTAAGGGATAATTTTATAAATCTATTTCGCCCGTAAAAACTAAGGTTGCGCCGCCCGTCATATACACGGTTTCGTCGGTATAGACGATTTTCAAATCCCCGCCCAAAAGGTGAACGGTAATTTCTTCACCCTTGTCGCAAAGCCCGTTCAAAACCGCCGCAACCGCCGTGGCGCACGCGCCCGTGCCGCAGGCAAGCGTTTCGCCGCTGCCCCGCTCCCATACGCGCATTTTAAGCTCGTTTTTGCCGACGACCTTTACGAACTCGGTGTTGACCCTTTCGGGGAAAGCGGAATGATTTTCAAACTTCTTGCCGAGCTTTTCCAAATCGAGCCCGTCGGGGTCTTTAAACACGATACAGTGCGGGTTGCCCATCGACACGAGGGTAACTTTATAATCCTCACCGTCCACCGTCAAAGGCGCGCCGACTACGCTTGCGCCCTTAAAGGTCGAAGGAATTTTCCCGCCGTCCAAAATAGTCGCGCCCATATCGACTTTTGCACTTTCGACCTTGCCGTCTTTATCCAAAGTAAATTCAAGCGTCTTTATACCCGAAAGCGTTTCAATAAGGCAAGTATTGCCCTTGGCGTAACCCAAGTCGTGCGCAAGCTTGCCCACGCAGCGAACGCCGTTGCCGCACATCTTGCCTTCCGAGCCGTCGGCGTTAAACATTCTCATTTTGCAGTCGGCTATATCCGAATGGCATAAAAGAATAATTCCGTCCCCGCCTATCCCGAAGTGTCTATCCGAGAGACGGATTGCCACCTTTTCGGGATTTTTAAGCTCGCCCTTCATACAGTCAAAGTAAATATAATCGTTGCCTATGCCGTGCATCTTATAGAATTTCATACTTAAATTATACTATCATTTGCCCGCCATCGCAACAAAAATTGAAATTAAAGTTGACAAATCACGCGTTTAGCCGCAAAATAAAAGAAAAAGGAGACCGTTATGCCCGATAAGCAAAGCGAACAACTTAATAAGCTTTTATCGGGCGTAGCACGCGGTGAGCCCGATTATCTTGACGGTATTTATCTTTTCATCGGCAAGAGGATGTTTGCCGTCGCGACGAGCATGGTCGGGCGGGACAACGCCGAGGACGTCGTTCACGACAGTTTAATTAAAATTGCCAGATTTGCGCATAAATACAAGCAAGACGACAACCCCGCCGGCTGGATACTTAAAATAGTGCGGAACACCGCGCTTGATTTGATAAAAAGTAAAAAGGCGCACCCTGCCGCCTCCACCGAGGAATTTTTCTCGCTAACTTCTGCCGACTATTCGCCCGACAAGCGGGACGACGCGATAATGCTCGAACAGGCGATGAAGAAGCTTGCACCCGACGAGATGCGGGCAATTTACTTAAAATATTACATAGATATGACCGTGCGCGAGATTGCCGAAGAATTGAAAATGAGCAAGTCCGCGGCGGACAGGCTGATACAAAGGGCGGAAGAAAATTTAAAAGTTGCGCTTTCGGCGGGACGAAACTGAAAGTAAAATCGTTGTAATTACGGAAAATAAATGAAAGACAAACGGCTTGAAGAACAATTTAAGGGATACTTCGAGGGTGTAGATATACCCGAGCTCCCCAATAATATAGTTGCCGACGCTAAAAAGTCGGCAAAACGGCGCGATACAAGGTTGCCGAGGTTTGCGAAAATTGCCTCGATAGCGGCCTCCTTCGTGCTGGTCTTTGCCGTTGCCGCCGTACTTATTGCGCGTACCGACTTCTCGGTAGTACAGCCCGAGGGCGGAAACCAAACGGGTTCCGCGGGCGCGCCCCCTACTGCTTCCACTTATAACAACACCGCTTTACTTGACCCCGTAGATAAAGACGCCTACGACATTTCCGCAGACGACGATAATTACAAATCGTTGAAGTTTTTGAAAACTCTTGCGTACAAACCCAACGCAGAGGTTGAAACCTTACAAACTTACAACTTTAAGGACAGCGGTGAAATTGCGCACGTCAAGGCGGAAGTAACGATTATTTCGGGCGTGAGGTACGACGCAACCGTTTACGTGGAGTTTGCCGAAGAAACCTTTGACGACGTTAAAGACTATTCGGACGGTGCTAAGGGCACTTACCGCGGTCTTTCCTACCGCTTGACCCGCGAAACCGCCGAAAACGGCGAACCCGTCAACAAGCTGTTCGTTGAAAAGGACGGCGTAAAGTATTACTTCAATATACAGTCCTCGGACGAAAACTCGTATATAAAATGCCTTGAACTGCTTTTGAAAAATTAATTTTTAAAAAAGCGGGACAAACGCAAAATTCAATTCGTTGTAATTACAGAAAACGGGTTGAACCCCGAACGAGGTGGAAAAAATGAAAAAGAAATTTGCTTTAACTGCAGTGGCATTAATGGGCGCGGCTTGCGTGGGCTTTTGCGCTTGTAGCGCAGCCGGCGACAATTGGAGCGGCGAAGGCGGCTGGTCCGGCGACTTAGTCATCGGCGAAGGCGAAGGGTTTGCACCCGGCGGCAACTACGATTATAGCCCCATTATAGAAAACGGCTTTAAAACGACGGATAAGGAAGCTTCCTCTTACTTCTCGCTTGACAGAAACACGGCTACCTACTCCCTCGTAAGGCGGCAGATTAATTCAAACCGCACCATCGCGCCCGACAGCGTTAGAATAGAAGAAATGATTAACTACTTCGGCTACGACTTCACGGCTCCCACGGATAAAGCGGTTGCAGTATCCTCATACCTTGCGCCTTGCCCTTGGAACGAAGAAAATTATCTTATGCTTGCGGGCGTAAAAACCAAGGAATACAACCTGCAATCGGACGCTTGCAACTACGTCTTTTTAATAGACAGGTCGGGTTCGATGAGCGGCTCCGACAGATTAGGGCTTGCGAAAAAGGGAATTAAAAAGCTCGTTGACAATTTGGGCGACAACGATACGGTTTCCTTGGTAACCTACGCAAACGGCGTTGACGTCCGTTTGGACGGTGTGGAATGCTCGGACAGTGGCAAGACACAGATTAAAAGCAAGATAGACGGTTTAAATGCAAGCGGCGGCACCAACGGCGGCGACGGTCTGAAAAAGGCCTACGAGGCGGCTGAAAGGCATTATATCTCCGACGGCAACAACCGCGTTATACTTATTTCCGACGGCGACTTCAACGTAGGTATGTCCTCGCAAGACGACCTTAAAGAGTTCATTCAAAACAAAGCCCAACAGCAAAAGAGTATCTACCTCACCGTTTTGGGCGTCGGCATGGGCAACACCCGCGACACCATTTTGGAAACGCTTGCAACCTGCGGCAACGGTAACTACGCTTACCTTGATAACGAGTTAGAGGCTGAAAAGGTTTTGGTAACCGAGCTGGGCGGCACCTTAAAGACGGTTGCAAAGGACGCGAAGGCAAGCGTAACCTTCGATAAGGATACGGTTGAAAAGTACAGACTTATCGGCTACGATACCAAGATACTTACCGAGGACGAATTTAACAGCTCCAAAACGGACGCGGGCGAGATAGGCAGTAACCTCTGCGTTGCGGCACTGTACGAAATCAAGCTTAAAGAATTCGATATGCCTACGGTTGTGGGCGCGGACGCAAAGCTTGCGGATATAGAAATCCGCTACAAGGACGTGCAAACCAACGTCGAATTAAACGACAGCGTTAAATCGGAAGTTTACCTTAACGCCTCATACGACTACACAGACGATTTCAAATTTATCTCCTGCGTTGCGGAGTTCGGACTTCTCCTCCGTCAGTCGGCGTACAAGGGCGACGCAAGCTTTGAAAACCTTACCGAAAGGCTTGGCAGCTTATCCGAATACACAAGCAAGGACCCCTTAAAGAACGAGTTCGTTCAATTAGTAGGCAAAGCCTCCGAAAACCCCATCTACTCCCCTTCAAAATAAGGAAACTCTATGGCACCGAAATACGATAAAAAAATACTTTGGGCTGTGTTAGGTCCAGTTTGTGGCTTGATTGTTGTAAGTCTGATAATTACAATTATCTGCTTAGTAATCATGTTTGGACCCACCTCTCAATCTAAAAGAAACGAGATGACGGAATATTACCGTAACAGCGAGTATTTAACCATTTACGGCAAGATAAAAAGTTATTATTCCTATGATAAAGAAGCGGATTTCTATTTTGAATTAGACGAAGATTGCATTAACTCGTTAACCGAAGAACAACTCGACTCTTTCAACGAAACGTGGATATCGGTAACTTCTGCAAGATACGAGTTCGTACACAAGTGTGAAGAAGTCTTGCGTGAGAACGGGTTTTTCGACTTAATGAAAACCGACGAAAGAGGTTACTTATACTCGGAAGAAACCGTTACTATAATCGTCAACCACACCTCTTGGTATCACGAGGATATTCCTTACGCCGTGGGGCTTAGCGTCGGCGACACCGTGTATCTTGACTTCGAAACGGGCAAAGAACTGCTAATCGACTACATTCAACACGATATGTATTAAAAATTAAAAAGCCGCTTGCGGAAATTCCGCAAGCGGCTTTTGTTTGGTTTAAATTTTAGTTTATCACAAGCGGATATAAACCTCAGAGAAACAAGCAAGACAAGGCGTGCGAGGAAAACCCGAAGGAGTTTACTATGCGTAAATGACTGAGGGTTGCCACAGCACAACGCAGTATTGCGCCGTTTATATGAGGTTTAGTACATTTCAATGCAAGCTTCGCGCTCCGCACCGACGGAAACGTATTTAATCTTGCAATCACACAGCTTTTCCAAAAGGTGAATATAATCGAGCGCCTCTTTGGGCAAGTCCTCTTTCCTTCTGCACTTCGTCGTGTCGCAGTGCCAGCCCTTAACCTTTTCAAATACGGGCTTGCAGTCGTCCAAAACGTCGGTGAACGGGAACTCGTCGATGACTTTTCCGTTCAGAAGATAGTGCGTGCAGATTTCGATTTCCTCGTACCCGTCCAAAACGTCAAGCTTAGTAAGCGCAATTTCGTCCGCGCCTTGGCAGCGTATGCCGTAGCGGGAAGCCACCACGTCGAAAGGTCCTACCCTTCTCGGTCTGCCCGTCGCCGCGCCGTACTCTCCGCCAAGCTCTCTCAGCTTTTCCGCCTTCTCGCCGAAGTACTCGCAGGTGAAAGGTCCCGCGCCCACGCAGCTTGAATACGCCTTCATAATGCCGATAGAGTTATCCAATTTCAAATTGGGCACGCCCGCGCCGATAGGTGCGTACGCCGCAATGGTCGACGACGACGAGGTATAGGGCACTATGCCGAAGTCGATATCGCGCAGCGCGCCGAGCTGAGCCTCGAACATAATATTCTTGCCCTGCTTGTTCGCCGCATTGAGGTACAAGCCCGTGTCGCACACGAACTCGGCAAGGGGCTTGCCGTAGGTTTCGAAATATTCAATCATTTCGTCGACGGTGATAGGGTCAAAGCCGTAGGCTTTAATGGTCATATTCTTCCAGTCAACGATATCGGGCAAACGCTTATATAAAAGCGCAGTATTTAGTAGCTCGCCCATTCTGAACGCCTTCTTCATATACTTGTCGGCGTAGATAGGCGCAATTCCGCGGCGGGTCGAGCCGTAGGGCTTGCCCGTTGCCTTCGTAAGCCTGTCCTCCTCCATAATATCCTGCAACACGTTATAGGGCATAGTTATAACGGCTTTATCGCTTATCTTCAAATTCGCGGGGGTGATTTTGATACCGCCCTCTCTAAGCTTTGCGATTTCGCCGCAGAGGTGCTTTATGTCTATAACCATACCGGGGCCGAGCACATTCACAACATCATCGCGCAGTATACCAGACGGCAGAAGATTTAGAATAAATCTTCCCTTTTCGTTAATTACGGTATGCCCCGCGTTGTTTCCGCCTTGATAGCGGCAAACGATATCGAACTTTTCGGAGAGAAGGTCAACCATTCTTCCCTTGCCTTCGTCGCCCCAGTTAATTCCGCAGATACTCGTTAGCATCTTTTCACCTCGGTTTTTTATTACGCTAAATATTATACTTTATACGGCTTACATAGTCAATAAAAAAACAAATCCATATTTCTACCCGAAGTAGAATAAATCTTCAAACTTTTCGTCCAGTGCAATACACAGAATAAGTGCAAGCTTAGCCGTAGGGCTGAACTGCCCCGTTTCTATGCTGGATATCGTATTTCGGGATACACCCACCAATTTTGCAAGCCCGTCTTGGGAAAGGTTTTGCTTTACCCTTGCTTCCTTAATGCGGTTTTTTAATACGAGCTTATCGTTCTTATCGCCCATTTACAAAGCCACCCCGCAAAGCTCTAATATCCAAAGTATCAAAAACACAACGGACAAAACACATTCTACTATGCCTACGGTCAAATAAAGCTTGCGTTGCCTACGGACTTTTACCCCTATAAGAAGTGCTTGCACCGACTGCATAGCCGTAACCACGAACATCACTTCAACGGGAAGCCTATCCGTGCAAATAACGGAAATAAGCACGACTATGCCGGCAAGCATAAGCCCGACACTGAAACCAAGCGAGTTTGCAATTGCGTACTGCTGTTTTTCTCTTTCGTCGCCGCTCTTGTTTTCCTCGCGGCTCTTTGCAAGAATTTCTTCCTTTGATAAGGCTTTATTTTCGTTCTCTTCCATATTTCTCTCCTTTTGATTAAATAATAAATGCCACCCCGCAAAGCTCTAATATCCATACAACGATGAGGATAACGACGCAAATTGCCATAATTATTCCGCCCACCAACATAAACTTACGGAATTTATTTCCCTTAATTCCGAGGAAGATAACGTAAGCCGCCATTAGTGAACCTATAACGATATATAACGCCAGCGGTACTTCCACGTCGAAAATCATTGACAGCCCCATTACCAGACACGCAACTATCGCGCAGACCGATACGGCAATCCTTGCCGCCCACTTTTCACCGCTCTTTTGCATTTCGTCGCCGCTCTTGTTTTCCTCACGGCTCTTTGCAAGTATTTCTTCCTTCGTCAAAGCGTTCGTTTTTTCTTCAACCTCTTCCGTTTCAACGGGAATTTCTTTTTCTTCCATAATTTTTCCTCCTTTGCCAAGTTTTGTTTGCAAGATTATAATAACACTGCCAAGTTTTCTTGTCAAGCATTTTTCTAAATTTTTTTTATTTCTTTTTTCGAGCTCTGAGAAAAATGCTTGCGGTACGTCAAGCGTTTTTATAAACTTTTCCAAAAAATTTCAAACAAAAAAACCGCCGAGGTTATTCGGCGGTTTAAATTACTTTTTCTTTTTGGTGTTGGGCTTTTGCGGCTTGGCTTTTACAGGCTTGGGCTGCTTGACCTTTGCGGGCTTTTGCGCCGCCGCCTTTTGCGCAGGCTTTGCGGGTTGCGCGGGCTTTTGAGCGGGCTTTGCGTTCGCGCCCTTGCTACCGTCTGCTGCCGCAAGCTGCTTTTGCGCCTTTTGAAGCTTCTTTTTCTTTTCAAGCTTCTTCAAGGTTTCCATATCTATTTCTTGCTGAATTATAAGCGACTTGCCCTTCGGCTGTGAAATCACGCCCTTTTGGATAAGCGATTTTTGCTTTAACTCTACTATTGCCGAGCGGAACCTTTCGGTTACACCCGTCTGCAATACCTCCACGCCCTTATGGAACATCTTTCTGAAAAAGTTAAATATAACGGGGCGGTTACGGTACATTTCGTATTCGAGCTGTTGCACGTAGTAGTGCATTCTTGCAAGCCTTTCGGTGGATACGTCGCCGTCGGCAAAGAAGTTATCTATATCCGCGCAGGTTTTGGTGCAGTTGCGCATACATTCCTTCGCGCTGTTGCAGTCCTTGATGATGGGGCTTACCAAAGGATAAAACGCGATTATCAGCGCAAGGTATTCCTTGGTTTCGGTTTTGAGGAAAATCATTCCAACGAACAGCGCGACGATGCCCATTAAGAAGAAGAAATATATGTAGAAAATTCTGCTTAAAAGGTACTTGTTCGTCGCCGCGTTGATACGGCAAATATACATATAGCTGTAATCGTCGATAATATCCTCGGGAACTTCTATTTTGTACTTTTCCTCAACCTCCTGCGCCTTGGATAAGCCCTTACGGATTGCAAGCTCGTTCAAGTCGTTGGTCATTTCCCTGTCGTACTCTATCTTGGAAAACGGCGAGCCGGTAACGCCCGTTTCGTATAACTGCAAGGAGTGAATGCCCACGTCCTTGTGCTTGGTTAAAAAGGAAGTTACGCACTCGGTTACAATGGACAGCGCAAACGAAATTATCGAACAAATTAAGTTGTATTCCGACTTGACTTGCGGAATAAACGACAGCACTACGGGCACTATTGCAAGGATATACAAAACGACTTTAATCGCTTTCAGCTCTCTGAAAATGCGGTTAGAGGCGTAATGAAATTTTGCGTGCTTATTCTGTCCGCATCTTTCGTTAACCTTGTTCATCGGTTCCTCCCTTGTCTTGCTTGCCGACTATTGAATACATATAGTCCAAAAGCTCCTTCTCGTCGTCCGTTTCGCACTCGAAGATTATCCCCTCGCCCGCGTGAAGAACGGTTTCGCCGTCCGCAACGGTTTGAGTGCCGTCCTCTTTTATAACACCTACGACGAGTCCGTTAGTAGGCCAAACGATTTTTCTCACGGTTGCGCCGTCTGCTTTGGAATTTAACATAACTTTAAGTTCAAGGCGCACCTTTTTAACCTTGTCGTACAGCTTTTCGTCGGCAATGTACTGTTCCAAATTCTTTTCGTAAATCGCCTCGGTCTTAAACAGCATACCGATAAGGTAACCTATGGTTACGCCCAAAAGCGCGGGCAAGAAGTTTACGAACTGCCCCGTAAGCTCGAACACCATAACCATACCGGTTATGGGTGCCTTAACTATACAGGTGAAGAACGCCGCCATGCAGATTATTATAAGGTAGTCGCCGAATTTCGGGTCCATTCCGCCCATCTGGAACAGAATAGACAAAATCGCGCCCAAGCCCGCACCTACGGCAAGCATAGGAATAAACACGCCGCAAGGCACGCCGCAGCCCATAGTCATAACCGCAGTGATAAAGCGGATAACGACGATAATTACGAGACTTGCGATAAGCCCGATACCGAATACCGATATGCCGCTTATCTCGCCAGTGCCCTCGGTTGAAAGGACCTCGATAAATGAGTGCCCGCCGCCCGTTGAGTAAAGGGTAATAAGCCCGAACGCGCCCGCAAGCACGAAGGGAATTATATACTTGCCCACTCCCTTTAAAAACTTGATTTTTTTGAAAAGCTTCTTTGAAGCAAACACGAGGTAATAGAACCCCACGCCCGCAAGCGAAACTATAATTGCCGCAAGCGCAACCCAAAGGAAGAAAATTAAATCAGACCCGCCGAAGCCGATATGCGCGAACTCGAACCCTTCGAAGGCAAAGCCGACGCCGAAGCCGAGCGCGGGGCGAATGGCGTTGCGCGTAACCACTGCGGTTACTACGCTGATTGCCGCGCAGATAAATACTTGGGGTGAGAACGAGCGGAACGCTTCTTCCAAAGCGAACACCACGCCCGTTATAGGTGCGTTAAAGGCAACGGCAAGACCCGCCGAAGAGCCGCTTGCAATTTGCAGCCTTTTGACCATTTGGTTGCGTCTTAAAAGCGTACCCGTAGCCGAACCGCAGCAGCCGCCTATTTCCAAGGACGGACCTTCCGCGCCTGCGGGGTAGCCCATTAAAACGCACGCCAAGGATGCGGCGAACATTGAAGTAAGCGTTATATACCACTTAAAGCGAACGACGCCGCGTGCCGCCCCCTCTATTTGGGGGATACCGCTTCCGCGTATCATGGGCACGAGCTTTACGAGAGTGCCTATAACCAGCGCGCCCGCCGCAAGCCCCACGAACAAAAGGGGTATAAACGCGGGGTTTTCAAGGAACAATGAATACAGCTTTTCCGAAGTCCCCTCGCCCAGCGACATTAAAATATTATAGAAGGTTACGACGACGCCCGCAAACAGTCCCGTCAACACGGACATTATAACCATATTGAGGGCGTTATCCCAAACTAACCGTGAATATTTTTTCATACTTAATCATTATAACATACCCGCAAAAAATTGTCATTAAAAAAAGCCCCCTTTTTATAAGGGAGCTTTTTATTATTTTACGCTGTACAACAAATCGAAATAAGTAGGATACGGGTAGTAATCTGCTGAAACCATAGTTTCCATTTCGTCGACTAACGCCCGCACCTCCTCCATATCGGGGATAATTATATGCGCCATTGCTTGCGACGCTTCCAAAACCTTAGTCTTGTCAACGGCTTTCAAATCGCTTTCAAGCTTTTGGACCGCCGCGCTCGTTTTGTCGTTGAGCTCCGAAAGT
Organism: uncultured Clostridia bacterium; assembly: GCA_947176485.1. Taxonomy (GTDB): domain Bacteria; phylum Bacillota; class Clostridia; order Christensenellales; family Borkfalkiaceae; genus Coproplasma. The sequence goes on from CAMWQS010000003.1 coordinate 14,887, forward strand.
CGGGCGATTAAGCTCTTTTCGGTTTCAAAGGGAATTGCATTACTTACTGCTTGCTTTGCCGCAAGATTTTGGCACAGGTCGCCGATAAAGTCCGATACGGCAGGGATAATATCGCGCTTAGCCATTTCAAGCATAGTCAAAGCTTCGATATTTATAATCTTAGTGTAGTTTTCAAGACGGATATCCGCCCGCGCCTTCGCCTCCGCTGCGGTGTAAACGCCTTGGCGCACGAACACTTCGATATTCTTATCCTCGTACAAAACGGGCGTTGCGTCGGCGGTGTTCTTGTGGTTTAACAGCCCGCGCCTTTCCGCCTCCGGCTCCCACTCGGGGCCGTAACCGTCGTGGTTGAAAATTATGCGGTAGTGCGCTTTCAGCTCGCGCTTTATTATGACCTCCGCCGCCTTTTCGATATCCTTTTTGCCTTCAAGCTCGTCGGCAAACTGCCCGAACGCGTCGGCAACTATCGTGTTCAAGGTTATATTTGCGTCGGCAACGTTGGCTTGCGAGCCTAACATTCTGAACTCGAACTTGTTGCCCGTAAAGGCAAAGGGCGAGGTTCTGTTCCTATCCGTCGCGTCCTTGGGGAAAATAGGGCTTTCGGGCACGCCGATAGAGCCCTCCGCCGCCTTGCTTGCAATATAGTTTTCGCCCTTTACTATGCTGTCTACGAGTGCGCCGAGCTGGTCGCCGAGATACACCGAAACTATTGCGGGCGGAGCCTCGTCCGCGCCCAGCCTGTGGTCGTTGCCCGCAGACGCAACCGCCGCACGCAGTACGCCTTGATAATCGTCAACCGCCTTTATCACGGCAGTTAAAACGAGCTTGAAAAGGGTGTTGCTTTCAGGGTTTTCGCCGGGGGCTAAAAGGTTAAAGCCCGTATCGGTAGATATCGACCAGTTGTTGTGCTTGCCGCTTCCGTTTATGCCCTTAAACGGCTTTTCGTGCAGAAGGCACGCAAGCCCGTGCTCGTGCGCAACCTTCTTCATCAGCTCCATAGTCAGCATATTGTTGTCTACGGCGACGTTGGTAGTTGAATACACGGGCGCAAGCTCGTGTTGGGCGGGCGCAACCTCGTTGTGCTTGGTTTTGGAAAGCACGCCGTAGCTCCACAACCGTTCGTCCAAATCGCGCATATAGTCCGCGATAGCCTTCTTTAACACGCCAAAGTAGTGGTCCTCTAATTCCTGCCCCCTTGCAACGGGCGCACCGAAAAGCGTTCTGCCCGTCAAAACCAAGTCCTTACGCTTTAAATACTCTTCCTCGGAAATAAGGAAGTACTCTTGCTCGGGTCCCGTCTGGCAGCAGACCTTTTTGCAGGTTATTCCAAAGCACTTCAAAAGCCTTTTGCCTTGCTTGTCAATGGCGTTCATCGAGCGTAAAAGCGGCGATTTTTTATCGAGGGTTTCACCCGTGTAGGATACGAAAACCGTAGGTATGTAAAGGGTGCCCTCTTTTACGAACGCGGGCGAGGTCGGGTCCCATGCGGTATAGCCACGCGCCATATAGGTCGCACGCGAGCCGCCCGAAGGAAAGCTTGACGCGTCCGATTCGCCGATAATAAGGCTTTTGCCCGTAAGGCGCATAATTACTTTATCGCCCTCGGGCTCTATGAAGCTATCGTGTTTTTCGGCGGTAAGCCCCGTGAGGGGTTGGAACCAGTGCGTATAATGGGTTGCGCCCTTGGACACCGCCCACTTTTTCATAGCCGAAGCCACCGCCCCCGCAATGGACGTATCAAGCTGTTTGCCCGCCTCAATGGTTTCCCTCAAAGCCTTGTAAACCTCGCTTGGCAGAGTTTCCTTTTGAACCGAGTCGTTAAACACGTTTTCGCCGAACGTTTCGGGCAAATTCATCTTCTTTCTCCTAAAAAATATTTCCGTTAAATTATATTATTTTATTCTTATTTTCGTTTATCTTCTACTTATCGCCGTTCCCGCCTCTATCTTCAAAGTTAGCGGGTTTAATAAGGTGGCTGTTTTTTATGTCGTTTTTCATTTCTTCGGGCTCGGCGGCAATAATTCCGCGCTGCAATTTGTCGTAGCCGTGCTTTTTTCTTATCTCGTCCACGCACCGCTCCACCGCCTCAAGCTTTTTGTAGTTGCCCGAGCTTTCGTCAATGGTAATCTGCGAAATGCCGTTATCGAACCCCGAAACGGTTACGCCCATAGAGCGCACCTTAAACGGCGGCTTTACGTTGGCCTTAAACAGCCCGAAGGCGTGCTTTGCAATCTCACTGCACAGCACCGTGTGGCGCACCTTCTTCTGCACCGAAAAATCGGTCAAATTATCGAACCGCACCCATAAATGCACGGTGTCCGCCATACCTTGCCCCGTTTCCCTTAGCCGCGCCGCAACGCTTTCGGACAAAACGTACAAAAGCCTTTCAATGCGGTTTATATCGGTTATATCCTCGCGGTAGGTGCAGGAGTTGCCTATGGACTTATACTCGCGCTTGTCGTCCATATGCTTAACCTCGTCCTCGTCCTCGCCGCGGGCGTACCGAAGTAGCGTTTCCCCGAACTTGCCGAAAACCCGTTTAATCGTGTCGTCGTCGGCTTCTGCAAGCTTGCCTATGGTGTTAAGCCCCATACCGCGCAGCTTTTCCTTCGTCGCCTTGCCGACGTAAAGCAAGTCCTCGACGGGCAGCGGGTTGATAACCGACTTAAAATTCAGCGCAGAAATAACCGAAGTGCCGTCGGGCTTTTTAAGGTCGGAGCCCAGCTTTGCAAACGCTTTGTTAAACGAAACCCCGCACGAAACGGTCAAATTAAGCTCCTTTTTTACGGTCGTGCGGATTGTATCGCCCAAAAAGCGTAGGTATTCGTCCGTGAAGTGCTTTTCGCCGTCCACGGTAATAAACTTGTTTTCAAACGGCGGGAATATCAGGGTCGAGTGGGTCAAGTCCAGCCAGCACTCGTCAATGCCGTAGCTTTCGATGAGGTCGGTGTACCGTGCGTAAATCGCCTTGACCATGCGGGAGTACTTCATATACTCGTCGAAGTGCGGCGGCACCACGACGATATCGGGGCACTTTTTTTGGGCTTGCCAAATAGTGTCCCCCGTCTTAACGCCGTACCTTTTAGCCATCTCGCACTTGGCAAGAACTATGCCCCGCCGCTCTTCCTTACTGCCGCAAACCGCAAGGGGCTTGCCCAACAGCTCGGGGTGAAGCTTCCTTTCAACCGACGCGTAAAAATTATTCAAATCAGAGTGAATAACTATTCTTTCCATATGTAACTTACTTTGTAAGTTCGGCGCAAGTCTTATCTAAAACCTCGAAGTAGTTTTTAAAGGTTTTAGAGCAGACTTCGGCGTTTTCGATCTCTATCCCGTCGGCACGCAACCCCGTAACAGCAAACGCCATTGCCACGCGGTGGTCGCCGAAGGTTTTGATTTTAGTTGGCTTAGGCTGGGCGGGGTAAATTTTAACTCCGTCCTCCCGCTCCTCGCACTTTACGCCCATTGCGGTAAGGTTAGTTACGATTGCCGCAATTCTGTCGCACTCCTGCTTGCGGATATGCGCCACCCCGCAAATTTCGGTGGGTTTTTTAAGGTAGGGCGCAACCGCCGCAAGGGTCAGGGCTTGGTCGGAAAATTCGTGCATATCCGCCTTGCCGCCGTCGAACTTTTCCAAAAGCTTTATAAACTTCAAGTCCCCTTGCATGCTGTGGGGCATAACTCCGCTTACGGAAATTTCCGTGCCCAGAATTTTATTGATTGCATAGAAGTAGCACGCCGCCGAAATATCGGGCTCGATATCGTACTTTTTCGCCGAGTAGCTTCCGCAAACCGTGTACTCACCCTTGCCTTCCTCCACCGTCAGCCCGAACGACCACATCATATCCAAAGTCATATTCACGTAGTCAAGCCCGTGCGTGCCGTTAACTTTTATCTTCAAAGGCTTGCCCGCGCACGCCGCCGAAATTAAAAGCGCGGATAAAAACTGACTGCTCTTGGTTATATCAACCGTAACCTCGTCTGCGGGCGAGGAAGTGCCCTCAATGGTGAAAGGATAACAGTTTTCTTTGCCGTGGAAGGTGAGCTTTGCCCCCAAGCCTTTAAGCGCGGTCAAAAGCTCGGCAACGGGTCGCGCCTTCATCTGCTCGGAGCAGTCCAAATAGTATTTGCCGTCTTGAAAAGCCAAAAAGGCGGGTAAAAACCTTGCCGCCGTGCCCGCACTGCCTACGTTTATTTTGCCCTCTTTTTTGTCAAGCTTGCCGCCGCAGCCCGTGATTTTTACAGTCGTGCCGTGCACCTCCACAGCAAAACCCAAATCTTTAAGGCAGTTTAAAAAGGTTTGGCAGTCGTCTGAAAACTGCGCGTTGAAAAGGGTGCTCGTCCCTTCGGCAACAGCCGCCAAAAGCATAGCCCGCGCCGTGATACTCTTCGACCCCGGCACGCTAACCGTAGCTTTATTTCCGTTAGCCTTTCCGTAAATATTTTTTACCTTATAGTTCATTTTACTTTAATCCCTATACCGAGTACACCGTACTTTTCTTGCTGTTCTTGCGTATAATATTCGTTCATATCCGACGGCGAAGAAATTTCGTCCTTTGCGTACCCGAGTACTTCGAGATTAAACGCCGAATACAGCTCGTTAAAGCTTCCGAACGGATACAGCGCGGTAACTTCTACAATTAAAATTTCACCGCTTTCGTTGTGCGTAAAAGCAATTTCGTCGCCCACCTTTATTGTCCGACGCCTTTCATCGTTCAATCTCATTTCAACCGTCTTTCTGCCACTTTTTATACGCTCAAAAGGACGCGGAGCAAGATTCATATAATGAATCATTTTCTTCTTCTCAAAATGTCCCCGCATTGAAGTTCAAACGGGCAATTGATTTTGTAAATTTTCTGAACGAGCTTGCAGTCGTCAACTTCTTCGCCGTCAGCATACGCCTTTTCAACCTTAAACGATTTGCCGAAGTTTTGGGAAGGGCTTAACACCTCCAAGGTATCGCCCACCTTGAACCTTCCGCGCATTTCAACCTCCGCAAACGACTTGCCGCTGCCAACGACGTTCGCGATATAGTCGCAGTCGCCCTTGGTTTGGCTGTCGGTGTAGTTCACGGTTTTTTCGTTTTCGCCCAAGGTGTACGCCGTGGTATAGTCGCGGTGCGCGGCGGTTAAAAGCTCGCGCTCTACAACTTCGTCGTAGCCCCCGTCCATACAGCGGCGGTACGCGTTTATAACCGTTGCAAGATAGTACTCGGACTTCATTCTCCCCTCGATTTTAAAGGAGCAAACGCCCGCCTTTTCAAGCTTGTCGAGGTGCGCGGACATATTCAAGTCCTTGCTGTTCAGAATATAAGTTCCGCGTTCGTCCTCCTCGGTATCCAAAAAGCCGCTATCCGACTTCTCGTCCGACTTGCGTATTTGGTACTTCCAACGGCACGCCTGAACGCACTCGCCGCGGTTACTCTCCCTACCCGCAAGATAGTTTGATAAAAGGCACCTGCCCGAGTACGAAATACACATTGCGCCGTGAACGAAAACTTCAAGCTCCATATCGGGCACGAAGGAATGAATTTCCTCTATCTCCGCAATTGAAAGCTCGCGGGCAAGCACTGCGCGGGTTGCGCCTTGTTCGCGCCAGAATTTAACGGCGTATTTGTTGGTTAAATTCGCCTGCGTAGAGATATGTATGGGGAGCTTGGGCGCCGCCTTTTTAGCTGCGTAAACAACGCCGCTGTCCGAAATTATAGCCGCGTCCGCGCCCACGCTTTGAAGGTACGCAAAGTAATCTTCCATAAGTGCCATATCTGCGTTTTTTGCAAAGATATTTGCGGTAATATAAATCTTCTTGCCCATTTTATGGGCAAGCTTCACCGCCTCCGCCATTTCTTCACGCGTAAAGTTATCGGCGAACGACCTAAGTGAAAAGTCCTTGCCGCCGATATAAGCCGCGTCCGCGCCGAAGTAAAGCGCAGTTTTTAATTTTGAAAAATTCCCCGCAGGAGCCAATAATTCTACTTTCATTTTTTCACACTTATCGCTATTCCGTTACCCGTGTCTAATATGGTTGTGTACAACTCGCAGTCACTAGTTACGGCGGAAATATATTCCTTGATATGCTGAACGAGCATCTTGCGCTTTTTTGGCACTTCCTCTTCGCCCGTGATATAGCCGAACAACAGTATATCGTCCGCCACGAGCACGCCGCCCGACTTTAACAGCTTTTTAAGGCGGGGCAAGTATTTTATATACTGCACCTTTGCGCTGTCCAGAAAAATAAAATCAAACGCGTTTTCGGGCAGCTTCAAAATTTCTTCGCCCGCGTCGCCCAAAATTGCCGTAACCCTTTCAAAAAGGTCAAGGTTTTTAAAATTTTCAACCGCCGCTTTATAAAACTTTTCCTCGCGTTCAACCGTGGTTAAATGTGCACCCGTGCAGGTTTTAAGCATAACCGCACCCGATACGCCCACCGCCGTGCCAAGCTCCAAAATATTTTGCGGTTTTATCGTAGATAAAAAAGTCTGCAAAAAGCACAGCGTTTCGTCGTCGGAAACGGGTATTTCCGCCTTAAACGCGTTTTGCCGCAGTGCTTGGATTTCTTCCCCTATCTGCGGCTTGTTGAAGGGCGCGGTCTTGGTTGCCCGCTCGCCCTTCTCGGTATTCTTATGTGCGTAATCAAACTCTGTCATAATTCCATTACAACGGGCACAATCATCGGCGATTGTTTAGTCTTCTTCTGCAAATAATTCCTAAGCGAACGCCTGATTGCCTTTTTCAGCTCGTCCACGCCGCTGCGTGAAATATTCACGCTGTCTATGGCGCGGCGAATTACCTCGCGGATTTCCTTGTCGTAATCGCGGTGGAAATCAAACACGAACCCACGCGAAGTGATAGCCGGCTCACCGACTACCTCGCCGCCGCTTACCGCAACCGAAACGATGAACAAGCCTTCCTCCGAAAGCTGACGCCTGTCCTCGATTACCAAGCTTTGGTTTTCGTCCTCTATGCCCTCGCCGTCGATAAGGCGCGAGCCCGCGTGCACGCTGCCCGCCTTCTTCATACCCTTAGAAGAAACTTCAATTAAGTCGCCTATCTCGGGGATAATAATTCTGCTTTCGGGAAGCCCCAGCTCTTCGGCAAGCTGTGCGTGCTTTTTTAAATGCCTGTACTCGCCGTGCACGGGGATAAAAAATCTCGGTTTTAAAAGGCTGTGCATAATCTTATGCTCTTCACGGCAAGCGTGCCCGGATACGTGCACGTTTTCAAGGCTTTCGTAAACCACGCTTGCGCCGAGCTTGTACAGGTTGTTTATTACGCGGTACACGAGCTTTTCGTTGCCGGGGATGGGCGACGCCGAGATTATAACCGTGTCGTTTTCGCCGACCGTAACGAACTGATTTTCGCCGTTTGCCATACGCGTAAGCGCGCTCATCGGCTCGCCTTGGCTGCCCGTAGACACGACTACTATCTCACTGTCAAGCATATTTTTAATTTTCGTTACGTCGACGAGCACGTTGTCGGGGATAGTGATTTCACCTATCTTTTCCGCCGCCTCAACTACGTTGAGCATACTTCTGCCAGAAAGCGCAACCTTACGCCCGTACTTTACGGCAAGGTCGATAATCTGCTGAAGCCTGTGCACGTTCGAGGCAAAGGTCGCGATAATAATTCTTCTTTTAAGGTTTTCGGAAAACAGCCTATCTAAGGTGGAGCCGACGACCGTTTCACTCATCGTGTAGCCCGCACGCTCGATGTTGGTGCTTTCGCCCATATAAAGCAGTACGCCCGACGAGCCTATTTCGCTAATGGTCTTTAAATCTATCGGCTCGCCCGCAACGGGTGTCAGGTCAATTTTATAGTCGCCGCTGTGGAAGATAACGCCCTGCGGGGTAGATATCGCAAACGCCAAAGAGCCCGCAATAGAATGGTTCACATTAATGGTGCGCACCTTAAAACAGCCGAGCTGTATGGTCTGATTAGGCGTAACCGTAATTTCCTTAATATCGTTTAAGCGGTGCTCTCTAAGCTTGCTGTCCACGAGGGCAAGCGTAAGCTTGGTGCCGATAACTGGCACCTTCAGCTCTTTTAAAAGATAGGGTACGCCGCCAATGTGGTCCTCGTGTCCGTGGGTCAGAATAAGTCCCCTTATCTTTTTCGAGTTTTCGATTAAATACGATAAATCGGGTACTATAAGGTCAAAGCCCGGGGTTTCCTCGGTGGGGAAAATCGCGCCCGCGTCGATAATGATTATATCGTCGCCGCACTCTAAGGCGGTCATATTTTTGCCTATTTCGCCAACGCCGCCAAGGAAGATAATTTTAACGGGCTTGCCGCCCGACTTGCCGCCGCGCTTGTCCTTATTATTCTGCCCGCCGTTTTTGGGCTGCTTGGGCTGTTTCTGTTTGGGTTGCTTAATTTCTTTGAACCGTTCGGGTTGTCCGCTCCGTGCGCCGTTCTTCGCGCCTATTTCTTTTCTTTTGTCAGCCTTCTTAGCGGGCTTTGCCGCCGCGTCGCCATTAACTTTGTTGGGGCGCCGCCTCTGTAACCTTGTAGAAGGTTTTACTTTTTCGTTTTCCAATATATAACTCCAAATTCTAATTCATTTAATTATGTACTTTTTGCGCTCACTTAAAACGCAGAGATGCCGCGCACCCCTTGCCCGTCAAAAACGCAGAGATGCAAGCAAGACAAGGAAAGTGCGGATTTGCCGCAGGGAGTTTACTATGCGTAAATGACCAAGGCAAAACGCAAACTTGACACAGTATTGCGCCGCATATATGCGTTTTAAATTAAAGCGGGGGTTGAATTACAACTCAACCCCCGCGTATATATCTCTTATTAGTCTTTGTTTACGTCCTTAACAAGTCCGTCTTCGATAAGCTCTTCCATAGTTTCGTAAGGATACATTGCCGCGTAATCACGCTCGGGAACGTTCCTCTTGATGCCGTCGCGCTTTTCAAGCATAAGGTCTACGAGCCTTACCGCCTTCTTAACGCCGCGGGGGCTCTTAATCTTAATCATAGTAGGCGTGCCGTGCAACGACTTGTTGTTGGATACGTCCTTTTGGTGATATACGGAGTACTCGATTTCCTTCGGGTCGATTGCCATATAAAGGACGAGCGTCTTGCCGCGGATTTTGAAGCGTGCGATAGTTTCTCTGCCCTTGTGGAAGCGCTCAGCACCCCACGCGATGTTAGAGTTAACTTTACGGTAGCTCAAAAGCGCGTTTCTTACTTTACCGTAATAGGTCTTGGTTTCGTCCGAGCTTTGGATAATTCTTGCAATGAAGCTACGGTTGTAGCGCATCATGTTAAGGAAGTCAACGCCGTTTTCGTCTTCTTCGTCGCCGTCGCTATCGTCGTCATCGTCGTCCGAATCTTTTGCAACGACTACTACGGGCGTCGGGGGGGTTACCTCGACAACCTCGGGAACGGGTTCCTCTTCAACGACTTCCTCTACGACCTCTTCTTGTACGGGTTCTTCGATTTGCTCGATTACTTCGGTTACCGTTACGAGTTCTTCCTCGGGTTCCTCAACGACCTCTTCAACGGGTTCTTCAACCGTTTCCTCGTATTCTTCCACTTTCTCGGTGGGTGCTACGATTACGTTCTGAACGACTTCAAGGTTTTGGATAAGCTCTTTAAGCTCTGCAATTTCGTTATCGATAGCGTTGAAGCGTTCTTCGTTGGTCTGGTAAACCTTCTCGCTTACGCTGTCGGACATTCTGTCAACGCCGTCCTCGTCGATGACGATTTCGTAATCGCTGTCTTGCTGCGCCTCGATAAGCTTAGACGCAACGGCGTTGGTAATTTCTTCACTGTCAACGGTAACGGTGGGCATTGCGTTAATAAGCTGCTCTGCCACCTTATCCGCGATTTCGTCGGTGTCAAATTCGGGAAGATAGTTTGAAAGTGCCGCTGCGGCTTTGTCTGCAATAGCGTCCTCGTTAACGCCTGCAACGGTAATCTTCTCACTGATGCGTGCCGCCATTTCGTCGTAGTCGGGTTCTTCAACCTCTTCTTCGGCGTTCACTTCGCTAAGCTTTTCGGCAACTGCGGTTGCAATTGCGTCGTAGTCAAGCCTGTCGATAATCTCTTTGGAAATGGACTCGCAACCCTCGTCGTCAACGATAATCTCGAAGTCCTCGGGTTTTAAAGAGCCGACCTTCAAAGCGATGGCGTCTGCAAGCTCGTCTTCGTTAATTTCGTAACGGGCAGGTGCGTCCGCATAGCTTGCCGCCGTGTAGTTCTGCACTTCGGGGATTTCGATTTGCTGTGCAACCTTTGCCGCAAGATAATCGTAATCGATTTCGCCTGCGGGCATTGTGCCGAGCTTGTCGGCAACTAAGTCAGCAATTGTTTCGCTGTCAACCTCCGCAGTCAATTCGGGTACGACGATTTGCTCCGCCACCTTCGACGCGATATAGTCGGGCGAAACGTATTCCTGTGCGGGCAGACGGGAAGCAATCTTGTCTGCGAGATATTCGTAGTCTATTGCGCGGTCTGCAACGGATACGTTGACGGGCAACGCCGAAGCCGCCGCAACCTCCTGCACGGGCATACGCTGTGCAAGTTTGTCTGCAAGCAGGTCGTAATCGATAGCCTGCACGGGCGCAACGTCCTGAACGGGCAAGCGGGCAATCAGCTTATCGACGAGCACGTCGTAGTCAATATCCTGCTGCGCCGTATAAACGCGTGCACTCTCCTGTGCGGGAGCGGGCACGTGCTCTCCGTTCGCCAATAAATCGTTAAGCTCTTTAACCTTATCTGCAAGCGCGTTGAAAATGCTTTCACTCTGCATTGCGATAAGTCTGAACTCTTGCTTTAACGCTTCGTAGTCGGTTTGTATTGCTGCTTGCAGTTCGCGGCCCTGATGAATAACGAAATTAATTTCGTCCCTTGCACCGGCAATCTGCTCCAAAGCAGTGTTCATTCTGCTGTTGGAAATTTTGGACTGGTTAAGGGCTTCTTCCTGCTTAGCGGATAATTCACGCTGCCTCTGAAGTATTAGGTCTGCCTTCTTCGGCGTCTGCACGTTTTTGTTATCTGCCATATTTACACCTCGTATGAGTAAAATTTCTGAAATTCATTACCTTTTTAAGGTAACCCTATACATAGTTTACACCCTTTTTTGCAAAAAGTAAAATTAATAACACTATTTTTTTCATTTATTTTCACTTTTTTTTGCGTTATTTAAGGCATATTAGGGGGGTAATCGCATTTACGCCTCCTTCCGCGCCCCGTCTTACAGCCCCCATTTTTGTTAGGTTTTAACACTTTTAAGGGCTTTATAAGCCCGTTTTTGCCACATATTTGCCAAAAATCCGCCCGATTTTTTATAAATTTCGGTTTTGGCTAATATTTCCAGTTGACAAAAGGGCGGTTTACCCGCTAAACTTGTATAATATACAGGTTTAGCGGGTAAACCGCTACAAAGGAGAGATATATGGGGCTTGAAAACTTCCCCGAAATATTGAAGGAGCTTATCGTTGAAAACCTTGCGAACCTCACCGAAGTCAGCGACGAGCTGGGCTGCGGCGAGTCCACTTTAAGCCGCTACACGACGGGCAAGGCGTTGCCCACGCTTGAGATGACGGTGCGGCTTGCGGACTATTTCAGCGTAACGACGGACTACCTTTTGGGGCTAAACGAGGAAAACACGGCGAGCAGATTTAAAACCCCTCCGCCATTTGCAAAGCGGTTCGAAGAAGTACTTAAATACTTTCATATTTCAAGGTACAGGCTTATACAGATGACGGGCATAGCGGAAACGGTTATGCGCTACTGGGTGCAGGGCAAGACGGAACCGACCGTGCCAAGCGTTGTAAAAATTGCGCAAGCCCTGGGTTGTACCGTTGACTTTTTAATCGGCAGAGAAAAATAAAACGCCCGTATAAAATCTCGTGCTACTACCCATAATAATAGAAAAAGGCGGAGGCTTTTTATGGGCAAAAAGAAAAATAAAATAGCAAGACTGACCGAAGAACAGTACTACGCATACATCGCGGGACTCAAAGACGACGGTGTGAACGACGCGGCTTTGTTTGACGCTAACGGGGACATGCTGGTCCCCTCCCCCTTCGATAACGAAGATTAATAAAATTGTTAAAGGCGAGGCACACAGCCCCGCCTTTATATTATCCGCAAACTCATCACCCGCGCCACGACCCTTCTAAGGTTTAGCGCAACTAACGCCCGTTGCTATTATATTATATGTAATATATTAAAGCATTGGTGCGTTTTATAAAATGATACAAATAACTCCGCCCTTGCCCTCGTTAACAATCCTAGTGATAGCTTTACGCATCTTGTTCTTGGTATGGTCTTGCATAGAGCCGACCTTACCAGCCAAGCCCTCCTTCACCATTCCGCGAAGCGACTTGCCGAATACGTTGGTATCCCACATGGTTTCGGGGTTGGTTTCGAAGCCGTTCATCATACCTTGAACTATGCTCTCACTCTGCGCGGCACTGCCCATTATGGGGCTGACCTCGCCCGTAACGTCGATTTTTACGATATGATAGCTCGGCGCGGTAGCACGAAGCTTAATGCCCACGCTTCCGCCTTGACGCACGAGCTTGGGTGCCTCCAAGCTCATATCCTCGTCGTCGGGGTGAACTATGCCGTAGCCGTTGATTTTGGCGCACTCCAACGCGTCCTTGATTTTGTCGTAGCCGCGCTTAGCCTCCGAAGTCCCGCGGATATAGCGCATAAGCGTGTACTCGTCGCAAATCTCGTCGCCCGCAATCTCGGACAGCATATCGTAGAAAATGCCGTCTTGAACGTACGCCGTAACCTTAGCCTTGCCGTCCGCAAGGTTCAAGGATACCGAAGGCTCACCCTTCCAGAACTTGCAGTCCTTCAACATATCGTCGAAAGCCGTGCAGTCCTTCATCTTGTTCACGGCAGAAGCCGCCGCCTTAATTCTTTCTAACAGCTCGCAAAGTGCCGAGCTTTCTTGGGGCAAGAAGCGCATCCAGTCGGGAATATCCACGTCAAAGCCCGTTACGGGGAACTCGAATAGAACGGCTTTCAAAACGTTCAAAAGTCCCGCAGCGTCCAGCTTTTCGCAGTTAGCCGCAATGACCGCAACGCCGTACTTCTTTTCAAGGTCGTCGCGCAGCTTTTTAGCCGACGCCTTATCGGGGTCGACGCAGTTTAAAACTATGACGAAGGGCTTACCCAGCTCTTGCAGCCTTGCAACCGTGCGCTCCTCGGCGTTTATATATCCCGAGCGGGGAATATCCGCAATCGAGCCGTCGGTCGTCACCAAAACGCCTATGGTCGAGTGTTCGGAAATAACCTTTTCGGTGCCAAGCTCAGCCGCCTCCGCAAAGGGCAGCGGTTTATCCGACCACGGGGTATTGACGAGTCGGGGCTTGCCGTCCTCCTCGAACCCGTGCGCGCCCTTGGTTATAAAGCCCACGCAGTCGGCAAACCTTACGTTTGCAACCGCGTTTTCGATTTTGACTTTTACCGCCTTTGCCGGAACGAACTTCGGCTCGGTAGTCATAATCGATTTGCCCGAGGCGGACTGTGGCAATTCGTCCACCATAACGGCTTTATCGTTGCCGTTCTCCACGTTGGGAATGACGAGCTCCGTCATAAACTTTTTTATAAGAGTAGACTTACCCGTCCTAACGGGTCCTACTACTCCGATATAAATATCTCCGCCGCTACGTCCGGCAATGTCCTCGTAAACGTTATAATCCAGCATATCCGCCTCCGCAAAATCTATGTGTAAATAACTTATTTACTTTCTTTGCGTTTTAGAACGGTTTTTTTGCGAATTTTTGTTTCTCCCTCTCTTTAATATTTGCTTTTGCTGTTTCTATCCGTTTTAGTAATCTTTCAATTCTGCTTTTTGAATTTTCCACAACAACTTGGTCTGCAAGTTCTTTTAAATATTTTTCTATATCTTTCATAAATCTTCCCCCGACGGTTCACCTTTATATTCGTCTGCAACGGCTTCAATCGCCAAAGCAAGCCCCGTTTTAAATCCCCCTTTGTAAGTGGCTCTTTTTGCCGCGTCCTCCTTTTGGTAATATAGATGACGCAAAGTTCCTAATTTCTCTTTTTGCTCTTCCGTCAGGCTTTTCTCTAATTCTTTAAAAAGCATTACTATTTTCCCGTCAAGTTCCTGATACCTCTCCCCCAAATCTATCCATTTATTATATACGCCTTCGAAATCGTAAAATTGTTCTATTTTTGTTTCCATAATATTTCTCCTTGGTCAATACTTTACATCACTTAGTGATGTTTGTAAAGTATTTTACATCACAAACTGGCATATTCTAATGTATGGAAGAAATATCAAAAAAGATAGGCAATAACATAAAGGTTGCACGCAAATTGAAAAAGCTAACTCAAAAGGAAGTTGCCGAACATTTGTATATGACCCAACAGCAATACAGTAGATTTGAAACTGGCAAATATGAGCTTAATTATTCACAAATTTTACAATTATGCGACTTGCTTGACATAACACCAAATGAAGTTTTTGAAAAATAATGATAGCCGCCCGCGGAGTTTCCGCGGGCGGCTTTTTCTTATTGCATTTTTCCACTCTTCGCCATTGTAAGGCTCCCGCCCCCGTCATTGCGAGGCTTGCCGAAGCAATCCAGACGTTCAAGCTACTTTATTATTTCATCATATAAATCGTCCCAATTTGGATTCATTGTTTCTATTAACTTTAACTTTGCTTTACGCGAACCGCCTTTTATTTGCTTTTCACGCCGAATTGCATCGCTTATATCAGTATACGTTTCATAATAACCGAGTTTATCTATATTATATTTTTTAGTAAAGCCTTCTACCGTTTTGCTTTTATGTTCCCAAACTCGACGAATTAAATTATTCGTTACACCCGTATACAGCGTCCCGTTTCTGAAATTAAACATAATGTATACGTAAGAAACGTACTCTTTCATATCTTTTCTCTTCTGGATTGCTTTGTCGCTTCGCTCCGCGCAATGACGGGTGCGGTGTGTTTTGCTTTGTCGCTTTGTCCCATACAACGACGGGGCGGGCAGTTCTTATTGCATTCTTCCCATCGCCATTGCAAGGGTATACTTTTCGTGTTCCTTGTTTCGTCATTGCGAGGCTTGCCGAAGCAATCCAGTCCTTCAAGTTACTTTTCTTTTACTACGTCGTCGATGAACGCGTTCATTTCGGACTTGGTTTTGAAGTTTGCCAAAAAGCTTAAATTGCCCATACAGCCCGAAAGTGCGTCGGGCACCTGCCAAATCTGCTTTATATTGTCCTTATACTTGTCTGATATCTCTTGTACGGAATAAAGGAAGGGCTTGCCGTTTCTTCTGCCCGCGTACGCGCAATAGTATTTTTCCTTCGGCGCAACCGTGGTTTTGCCGTAGGCGAGCATATCCGCCCAAATCTTGTATACGTCGGTGCTGTTTGCGTAGTTCATCATATCGGGCGAGCAGCCGCCGGCGGGGCGCATATTGACTTCAAGCGCAACCACCTCACCCTTCTTGCCGATATGCTGGTCCTTTAAAAGGCGGAAAAACTCGAAGTGAACGAATCTATTCTTTACGCCGAACGCCTTCAAGGTTCTTCTTCCCGCGTCGCGCACGTCGTCCAAGGGGTTGTTCAAATAATAGTAACAGCTGTTGTCGTTGGTGTTGACTATGTCCATCAAGTCGCCCATTTCAACGAGTCCCGTTTCGAAAATGGGGTTACCCTCTCCGTCCACTATCGCGTCGTAAGAGTTGACTACGGCGTTCAGGTATTCCTCCATAATGTAGCCCGTCGGCTTCTTGCTTAAAAAGGTTTTCAAATCCTCGTCGTTTTTAAGCTTATAGGTCGCCTCCGCGCCCACGCCGTTATCGGGCTTGACTATTACGGGATAGCCCACTTCGGCTATAAACTTTTTACAGCCCGCAAGGTTTTTAACGAGGTAGTGCCTTGCAACCTTTACGCCCGCCTTTTTGTAGTACTTTTTCATTTCGGACTTGTATTTTACCTTTTTCATATCCTCGGTATGGAAGCCCGTAGTGATATTGAACTCTGTGCGGAGTAGCGCGTCGCGTTCAAGCCAGTACTCGTTGTTGCTTTCAAGATAGTCTATTTTGCCGTACTTGAACGTAAAC
>CAMWQS010000004.1 GCA_947176485.1 uncultured Clostridia bacterium
GTATTAAGGACAACGGAAGGGGTATCCCCACGGGTATTAACTCGGATACGGGTATCAGCGGCGTAGAGCTTGCTTTAACCAACCTCAACGCGGGCGGCAAGTTCGGCGGCGGCAAAAAGGCGGGCGGCTACAAAATTTCTTCCGGCTTGCACGGCGTCGGCGTTTCGTGCGTTAACGCGCTTTCGGATACGCTCACCGCAGAGGTCTGCCAGAACGGGCACAGGTTCCGCCAAGTTTATCACTGCGGTATTCCCGAAGAACCCCTCAAAATAGTCGGCGACACTGAAGAGACGGGCACCACGATTACGTTCCACCCCGACGCAACCATACTGGAGACCACCGAGTTCAACTACGACACCTTAAAAACCCTTTTAAGGGAGCTTTCCTACCTTAATAAAGGCTTAAGGCTCACCTTAACGGACCTTCGCGGCGAAAAGGAGCGCCACGACGAATTCTGTTACGAGGGCGGCGTAGTTCACTTTATAGAGGATATCAACAAGGGCAAAAACGTTCTGTTTGAAAAGCCCGTGTACTTTGAGGACAGCGTAGGGGACGATAGGTTCCTCGAGGTTGCCATTCAGTACAACGACAGCTATTCAGAGCTGATTTTCCCCTTCTCGAACAACATTCGCCAACCCGACGGCGGCACCCACCTCGACGGCTTCAAAGCCGCGCTCACCAAGGTTATAAACGACGCGGGCAAACGCCTTAACATTTTAAAGGAAAACGAAAAGCTTTCGGGCGACGACGTAAGAGAGGGTATCACCGCAGTCGTATCCGTAAAGATAGCCGACGCACAGTACGAAAGCCAGACAAAAGCAAAGCTTTGCTCAACCTACGTCCGCGGCTTCGTTCAGAAGGCTGTAACCGATAAATTCGGCACCTACCTCGAAGAACACCCCGCCGAAACCAGAGAGCTTATCATGCGCTGTATCACGGCACAGCGTGCGCGTGAGGCGGCAAGGCTCGCAAGGGAAGAAACCCACCGCAAAGGCGTACTTGAAAGCACCAAGCTCCCCGGCAAGCTTGCCGACTGTTCGGACAAGCGTCCTGAGCTTTGCGAAATCTACATCGTCGAAGGCGACTCTGCAGGCGGCACGGCAAAGCAGGGACGCGACAGGCGTTTCCAAGCAATTCTGCCCCTTCGCGGTAAAATTCTTAACGTTGAAAAGGTTCGCATAAACCGCGTACTCGAAAACGAAGAAATCAAAGCAATGATAACGGCGTTCGGCGCAGGCATACAAGAAAACTTTGACGAAAGCAAGCTCCGCTACGACCGCATAATCATAATGACCGATGCGGACGTCGACGGTTCACACATAAGAATATTACTTTTAACCTTCTTCTATCGCTATATGCGTCCCCTCGTAGAAAACGGGCACGTATACGCCGCACAGCCGCCCCTTTATAAGGTTTCCGGCAAGGGTATACCAGACACCTATCTTTACGACGACAAGGCTTTGGAGGAGTTCAGAAACACCTACAACGGCAAGTTCGAGCTTCAACGCTACAAGGGCCTTGGCGAAATGGACAAGGAACAGCTTTGGGAAACGACAATGGACCCCGCAAGGCGCACCCTCGTAAGAATGAAGGTAGAGGACGCCGTTGAGGCGGACAGGCTGTTCTCGCTACTTATGGGTGAGCAACCCGAGCTTCGCAGACAGTTCATTGAAGAAAACGCAAAACTCGTTGAAGAGTTGGATATTTAAAAGAGGAGGAAAAAGAAGTGGCTAAGAAAGAAACCAGTCCCGAGCTGACCGAAGAATTTAAACGGACGCTCGAAATGACAAAACTTTTGGACAGAGAAGTTGACGAAGAGCTTAAAAAATCTTTCATCGCCTACGCAATGGCGGTCAACGTCTCGCGTGCCATTCCCGACGTAAGGGACGGCTTGAAGCCCGTTCACCGCAGAATTTTATATTCAATGCACGAACTCGGCTTAACCTACGACAAGGCTTTCAGAAAGTGCGCCCGTATCGTCGGTGATTGCTTAGGTAAATATCACCCCCACGGTGACAGCTCGGTTTACGACGCACTCGTAAGGCTTGCACAAGACTTCTCTATTAACTTCCCCCTCGTAGACGGACACGGTAACTTCGGTTCGGTCGACGGCGACCCCGCCGCGGCAATGAGGTACACGGAAGCAAGAATGACCAAGCTCGCTTCCGAAATGCTTAAAGATTTGGATAAAGAAACGGTTGACTTCTACCCGACCTTCGACGATACGGGTATGCAGCCCGCGGTTCTTCCCTCGCGTTTCCCCAATATGCTCGTAAACGGCTCCGACGGTATCGCGGTAGGTATGGCGACCAACATTCCGCCCCACAACCTCGGCGAGTGCGTTGACGGCGTTATAGCCCTTATAGACAACCCCGATATAGAGGTGGACGAGCTTATGGAATACATCACCGCACCCGACTTCCCTACGGGCGCGTTGATTATGGGCAGAAGCGGTATTAAGAAGGCTTACAGAACGGGCCGCGGCAGTATCATTATCCGCTCCCGCTGTGAAATAGAAGAGTACCAAAGCGGCAACCAGACGAGGTCCAGAATTATCGTAACAGAAATTCCCTATCAGGTTAACAAGGCTAAGCTCGTTGAAAATATCGCAGACCTCGTTAAAAACAAGAAGATTGAAGGTATCTCCGATATCCGCGAAGAATCAGACCGCGACGGTATGCGTATAGTAATCGAAGTAAAGAAGGACGCAAACGCGCAAGTCGTTTTAAACCTTTTGTACAAGCACACCAACCTGCAGGTATCCGACGGTATTATAATGCTTGCCCTCGTGGACGGCACGCCCCGCATATTAAACCTCAAGGAATGCTTGTACTACTACTTAGAGCATCAGAAGGACGTCATCGTCCGCCGTACAAAGTACGACTTGAACAAAACCGAAGAACGCGCCCACATTTTGCGCGGCTTGGTTATTGCGCAAGCAAGCATCAACGAAGTAGTCGAGGTTTGTAAAAACGCAAAGGACAAGACCGACTGCGTTCAACAGCTTACCGCGAGGTTTGAGCTTGACGAAAGGCAGGCGACCGCAGTTGCAGAGTTAAGGCTGTTCAGAATTTCCCACTTGGAAGTAGACAAGCTCAACGAAGAGCTTGCAGGCTTGGAAGCGGCTATTGCAGACTATAAAGACATTCTCGCAAACGAAAGCAGAGTGCTTGACATCATAAAGACCGACCTTCTTGAAATTAAGCGCAAGTATCCTTCCGAAAGAAAGACCGAAATCGCCGTTGATTTCAGCGGGGAGATTGAGGATGAGGATTTAATTCCCGTTGAACAAGTAGTAGTTTCTATGACCCATACGGGCTATGTAAAACGCCTTCCCGTTTCCGAATACCACGCGCAGAACCGCGGCGGCAAGGGTATCACGGCGCACCGCCCCAAGGAGGAGGACTTCGTCGAAAGAATGTTCGTATGCTCCTCACACGACTATTTATTGCTTTTCTCTGACCGTGGAAGGGTTTACCGAATAAAGGCTTACGAAATACCCGAAGCGCAGCGTACGGCACGCGGCAGGGCGATAGTAAACCTCGTTCAGATAGAGCAAGACGAAAAGATAACTACGATTATCCCCGTTCAAGCGGATGCGCAAGGCTATATCGCCTTTGCAACGCGTAACGGACTTATCAAAAAGACCAAGCTTGAAGAATTTGCCCGCATAAACAGAAACGGCAAAATCGCAATCAAACTCAACGAAGGCGACAGTCTTATATCCGTACAGTTCACCACCGGTAACGACGAACTTATGATAGCCTCCAAGGGCGGCAAGTGTATCCGCTTTAACGAATCGGGCGTTCGCTCGATGGGCAGAGACACCGCGGGCGTCAAGGCTATGAAGATAGGCGAAAACGACGCACTCGTCGATATGCTGGTCGTTGACGAAAGCAAGGATATCTTAACCGTAACGACGGGCGGCTACGGCAAGCGCAGCAGGGTAGAAGACTACCGCGTACAGGGCAGAGCCGGCAAGGGTATAAAGGCAGGTACCTTCAACGAGGTAACGGGTAGCCTTATCAACCTTAAGCAAGTAACCGACGAAGACGATATCATGATTATCTCGGACGGCGGTACGATAATAAGAATGCACTGCTCGTCAATTTCCACGATAGGAAGGGCGGCACGCGGCGTAAGGCTTATGAGGCTTAAAGACGGGCTCGTTGCAACGGTTGCCGTAACCGAGCGCGACGACGAAGCTGAAACCGTCGCACCCGAAGAAGCCACCCCCGAGGACTTAGCCGAAGGCACGGACGATAACACCGACGGCGCAGAAGAATAAACGAATAACAAAATAAAACCCCGCTGAGTTACCTCAGCGGGGTTTTCGTTTAATTTACTTAAACCTTTTTCTTTTTGTCTTTATCTTTGTCTTTCGGTTCTTTGCCGTCTTTCTTCCGTGTTGACGGGAATACCATACGCGACAGCTCTTGCAGCCAACCCGAGATGGGGAAGCAAGCCTCTATTACGACTACGATAGTCAAAACCTTTGCATAGTCCCAAGTCAGTTTAGACCAGTCGTTAAACAGCAGTGCGTCGGTCAGCGGCGTAATGCAGTAACACCCGACTATTATTCCGAATACCGCCAAGCACAGCACTCCGCGGTACACGTTGAACGGTTGACAAGTCCTGAACACCATTATGAAGCCCGAGAAGGTCATCGCAATCATACACATCGCACGGTAGTGCGAGCCGAATTCTTCGGGGTCGAACACGTTCGTTAGGTACATCGCCATCGTGGCTAATATCATTAGCACCGCACCCGTGGCGGCTCCGCTCATAACGTGGGTAATAAACTTGCCTTGTACTCTGTCCTTGTTGGGCTGGAGCGAAAGGAAGAAGGAGGGGGCACCGATTATCGCCGTTTCCAAAAGCAGCATGTTCTGCGGCATAAACAGGTAGGGCTTGCTCATGCAGATGCAAAGGAAAGCGAGAATAGCCGTAAACAGCGTTTTCATTAAATACAGTGAAGATGAGTTTTTAATGTTATTAATAACGCGCCTGCCCTCTGCAACTATCTTGGGCATCGAGTTGAAGTTGTTGTCCATTAAAACGAGGTGCGATACGTTTCTTGCCGCCTCGCTACCAGATGCAACCGATATGGCGCAGTCGGCTTCTTTCAGTGCAAGAATGTCGTTTACGCCGTCGCCCGTCATCGCAACGGTGTTGCCCTGCGACTTAATTGAACGGACCAAAATCGCCTTCTGCTCGGGTGAAACTCTGCCGAATACCGTGTACTTGTTTGCAACGTTTTCAACCTCGGTATCGTTAAGCCCGTCAAGGGATATGAACTTTTCGGCGTTTGCAATACCCGCACGCTTCGCCACTTCCGAAACGGTTACGGGGTTATCGCCCGAAATAACCTTTACGTTTACGTCGTTTTCTTTAAACCACTTAATGGTCTCTATCGCGTCCTCACGCACGTTGTCCGCAATGGAAATAATTGCAATAGGCTTTAAAACTGCGGGCAGCTTGTCGCCGACGATGGGGGAAGGGGAGTGCGCAAGCACTATAACTCTCAATCCCATCTGTGCGTACTGCTTAACTATCTTTTCAACCTTTGCGGGGTAGGGCTTCAAAACGAACTCGGGCGCACCCATTGCAAAGGTTCCCAAATCGTCAAAGGTTACCGCCGAAAGCTTTCTCTTCGAAGAGAACGGTATCTTCGCGATAGCCGCAAACTTGTCGTTATAACCGAAGTGGTTGTTAAGCGCAATGGAAGTCTGGTTATTGCCGTCAAGCTCTCTAAGCATACTTCCCATAATGTCGTTTAAGGAGTAATCTTTCACCGTGTTCAGAATAATCGTGTCGTTAACCTTCATTCTGCCGTCGGTGATGGTTCCCGTCTTATCAAGGCAAAGTACGTTTACGCGTGCCAGCATTTCAAGTGAGTACATATCCTGCACTAGGGTGTTGGACTTGGTAAGTCGCATAATTCCCACGGCAAGCGCGATACTCGTAAGTAGTAACATTCCCGAAGGTATCATACCGATAACTACGGTACAGGTTCGTTGCATTGCGTAGTTGACTTCGGGGTTAATTCCGCCGCCCGCCTCAACTACTTTTTGATAAATTTCGTCGTTGGGGTCAATGTTGTGATAGGTGGTAAAGAAGATGCCTATCGCAATAGGGATAATAAGAATGGATACGCACTTTATTATCAGCTTCGTCGAGTTCATCAACTCGGAATTGGGTCTCTTGTATTTCTTCGCCTTGGAAGTCAGCTTTTCAAGGTAAGTTTCTTTACCGACCTTTTCAACCCTGAACTTTCCGCTGCCGCTTGCAATAAAGCTTCCCGCGTACAAAATATCGCCGATTTGCTTCTTTATAGCAATCGATTCACCGGTCAAAAGACTTTCGTTAACTTCAACCGCGCCTTCGGCAAGTATACAGTCGGCGGGGACTTGGCTACCCAAATCGAGAATAATTACGTCGTCCAAAACGATTTCGGTAGTCGGTATTTCAATCGTCTCGCCGTCGCGTATAACCTTTACCGTATTCTTATTAAGAATAGACAGCTTATCAATTGACAGCTTAGACCTTATTTCCTGAATAATACCTATCGCCACGTTCGCGGTGGTAATAACGAGCACCAAATAGTTTGAAAGCCCTTGCGTGTTTGCTATAAGCAAAGCAATCGCCGCAAAAAGACACAAAAGGTTGAAGAAGGTGCAGATATTCCCGATAAAAATACTCGCATACGAACGGGAGTACTTTTTATTCGTATCGTTGAATAAAAACTGCTTGAACCTCGTTTCAACTTGCTCGGAAGAAAGTCCCTTGTTAAGCTTGGGCGAAAACCTGTCAACCTTGGTCGTAACCGCCTTTTTGGGGTGCGCCTTAAAGTACTTTATGATTTTCTGCTTGTCAAACACTTCCTCGGGCGGCACGACCTCAGGCGTTTCAACGCGGGGCTGCTGCTCGTCGCCGGGGAATAGGGCAATTTGTATCGCCTCGTCCGTGCTTGCAACGGTCGTAAGCTCCTCGGTCGCTTCCTCGGAAGGCTGCTCTATAACCTCGGGCTTTTCTTCGGCTTTTTTCTCGGGCTTTTCTTTTCCGCCCGATTTAAAAACAATTTTACTCATACACCTTTATTCTATCATAAAAATAACCGATTTTCAAGAAAATCGAAGATATTTATTTGCATTTAGTTTCCAATTTAAGTATAATAACTTTGTTCACGAAAAATCTTTGCTATTCTGCGCAAATCTTTTTCCGTGATTTTCAGCGGCTCTGCCGCTCTTTGCGCAATTTTTAAGGGCACACAATCATATAATTGCGCAAATTCACACCGCTGAGGTGGCACAGCCACAAATTGGGTGCGCGGGCGCAAAAGCGTGGTTTTGCTTGCGCCGTTAATTATTTATAGATTTCAATAATGCAAGGACTTGAAAAATGATTGATTTAAATCTTATCCGTGATAATCCCGAACTTGTAAAAGAGAATATTAAAAAGAAGTTTCAAGACAAAAAGCTTCCCCTCGTTGACGAAGTAATCGCTTTGGACAAGCAAAAGCGCGAGCTTCAACAAGAAGGCGATAGTCTGCGCGCTCAAAGAAACGCGCTTGCAAAGCAAATAGGCGCGCTTATGCGTGAGGGCAAAAAGGAAGAAGCTGAGGTAGCAAAGGCAACCTCTAAAGCCAACAACGACCGCATCGCCGCAATCGAGGAAGAAACCTCCAAAATAGAAGCCCAGCTTAAAAAGGATATGATGTCCATTCCCAACATCATTGCGGACGACGTTCCTTTGGGCAAGGACGACAGCCAGAACGTAGAGGGCAAGGTTTTCTTAAAGCACGAAGAAAAACCCTTCGATATTCCCTATCACCTCGATATTTTGGAAAGCCTTAACGGTATCGATTTAGACAGCGCAAGAAGAACCAGCGGCAACGGCTTTTACTATTTGACGGGCGATATCGCACGCCTTCATTCCGCGGTTTTATCCTACGCCCGCGACTTTATGATTGACAAAGGCTTCACCTATTGCATACCCCCGTACATGATAAGAAGCGACGTCGTATCGGGCGTTATGTCCTTTGAAGAAATGGACGGTATGATGTACAAAATAGAGGGCGAGGATTTGTATTTAATCGGCACCTCCGAACACTCTATGATAGGCAGATTTATGGGCGAAATTCTTCCCGAAAGCGCGCTTCCCCAAACGCTTACCTCGTACTCGCCTTGTTTCAGAAAGGAAAAGGGTGCGCACGGCATAGAGGAGCGCGGTATCTATCGTATCCACCAGTTCGAAAAGCAAGAGATGATAATTCTTTGCAAACCCGAAGAAAGCGACTATTGGTACGAAAAACTTTGGAATTACACCGTTGAGCTTTTCGTTTCAATGGAAATTCCCGTCCGTCAGCTTATCTGCTGCTCGGGCGACCTTGCAGACTTGAAGTACAAAAGTTGTGATATAGAAGCGTGGAGCCCCCGCCAGAAAAAGTATTTCGAGGTGGGCAGCTGCTCCAACCTTACCGACGCACAGGCAAGAAGATTGGGTATCCGCTATAAGGCGGCAAACGGCAAAAACGAGTTCGTTCACACCTTGAACAACACCGTAGTTGCTCCCCCCAGAATGCTTATAGCCTTCCTTGAAAACCACTTGCAAGCCGACGGCAGCGTCTATATCCCGCCCGTGCTTCGTCCCTATATGGGCGGCAAGGAAAAAATTCTTCCCAAAAAATAATTTTGCAATACGAAAGCCCGCCGAGCAGAACGCTCGGCGGGCTTATTTCATTTTATAAGCTTTTTAAACTTATTGTACGTAATCAAATTTATTTTAAAATTTTTCTCTCTCAGTTTTTTAAGGTCTGCGGCGGGGAACCGTTTTTCAAGCGCAAGGTACAAAACTATATTGTCTTTAAGCCGCTTGTCAAAATCTATAAGCCCCTCGGCAGTCGTTTCCTTGCGGTAAACGGCTATCATCGCGCAGGTGTAAAAGGTGATAAGCCGCGTGCACAGTATATCGAATATAAACGAGTACACGGCTTTCGTAAGCTTAGCCTTGCTTTTCTTGAACTCCTCAAGCGTTTCTTCAAGCTTTTCTTCGTCCGTCAAGGAGTATTTCGCCCGCTGCGTGGTAAAATTGAACGGCTTAAAATTATCCCACGCAATTTCCTTGGAGTTAAAAGCGGTATAAATTTCCGCGCCGTATCTGTCCGTGTATAATTTTGCGGAAACGCCCTTCAAGGTCGAAGCCTTCAACGCGTACCCGCCCTCAAAGGCAAGTATATCCGAAGTAGCCTCGTCGCAAGCCTTTAAAAGACTGTTAAAGTCCTCGTCCGCAACGGTGCAGTCGGTATCGATAATAACTACGTATTTTCCTTTCGCTTGTCTGATAAGCTCGTACAAAGCCTTGGGGCTTGCGTCTGCGCCCTCGTCAAGGCGCAAAATTTCAGCCCCGTCGTCTGGCGCGGTCAAATCTTCGCACGCATTCTTACACAGCACGATACTCAAAAGTTTCTTCATAAGTATTAAAATTATATTATAAACCTTTGCAAAAGTCAACCCGCGCCGTTTGATATTTGCCCACGCATATGATATAATGAATATAAATGAACTTAATATTTTTTGATATCGAGTGTGCGGGCGTGCATAAAACCTACGCCAAAATCTGCGCGTTCGGGTACGTCGTGTGCGACGAAAAATTTAATATTATCGAAAAGCGTGATATCCTAATAAACCCCAAAGGCAGGTTCGAGCTTACCGACAGAAAAGGGGATAAGGGCATCGTTCTTCCGTATAACTACGAAGAATTTAAAAACTACCCTAAATTTAAAGAGGTCTATCCGCAAATCAAAGCCCTTTTGGAGGATAAAGACAGCATAGCCATCGGGCACGCCGTTTTAAACGACGTCAAATATCTCAACCTCGAAAGCAAGCGATTCAAGCTTCCGTCGTTTAATTTCTCGTTTGCGGACAGCCAAATGTTTTTTATGGCGGCAAAAAACGACTTTTCCCGCCAGTTCGGACTTGAATACATAGCCGAAGCGCTGGGCGTAGAATTCACGCCCCACCGCGCCGCCGACGACGCCTACGCCACGATGAAGGTCGTCGAGGCAATGTGTAAAAAGTACGAGTGCGACTTCTTCGGGCTTACGAAGCTTTTGGGCTTTACCTACGGTAAAATTTCGAATTACTCCGTTATCTCGCCGCAGTGCACGGGCTATAAAAAATATAAGCAAGCAAAGAACAAAGAGAAAGAGGAGCGCGCCAGAAAGCGCATAAAATTCAACAATAACTTGACGAGGAAGCGCGCAAAAGGCGGCGGCAAACTCTCGGGCAAAAAGTTCAACTTTTCCCGCAAGATAGAGGACGAAATTTCCGTTTCCATAGCCTTCGTCGATAAAATTTACGAGCTTGGCGGAAGCTATCGCCAGCGCGTGGACGAATGCACCCACTACGTCGCGGAAGACGGTGACGAAACCGACCGCACCAAAAAGGCAAGGTCGGCGGGCAAAACCGTTTTAAGCTTGGCGCAGTTCAAGGAGCTTTTAAATGATTGACTTGCCCCAAGAATTTTTAGACAGAATGAAGGGCGAGCTCGGCGACGGATACGGCGCGTTTTTACAAAGCTATGACCGTCCCGCCTTAAAAGCGGTGCGCGCCAACACCCTTAAAATCACGCCCGAAGAATTTGAAAAAATCGCACCCATTTCCCTTGCCGGCAAAGTTCCGTGGGAGGAAAGCGGTTTCTACGCGCAAGGCGAAGGCTTAGGCAAAACAGTCCTTCACGCGGCGGGCTTGTACTACGTGCAAGAACCTTCCGCTATGTGCGCCGTGCCCGAGCTTGAAATAAAGCGCGGCGAGCGCGTTCTCGACCTTTGCGCCGCACCGGGCGGCAAATCAACCCAAATCGCGCAGTATATGCAAGGCGAGGGGGTACTCGTCGCAAACGAAATTGATTTCAAACGCTACGGTATATTGAAAAGCAATATCGAAAGATGCGGCGTAAAGAACGCTGCGGTAACTTGCCAAAGCCCCGAAAACCTTGCGCAGTATTACAAAAACTACTTCGATAAAATTCTTGTTGACGCGCCTTGCTCGGGCGAGGGCATGTTCAAAAAGGAAGAAGCCGCCGTGCGGGAGTGGAGCTTAAAAAACGTACAAGCCTGTGCGGCTCGGCAGACTAAAATTTTAGAAAGCGCGCACGAAATGCTTGCTGGCGGCGGTAGGCTCGTCTATTCGACTTGCACCTTCGCACCCGACGAGGACGAGCTTCAAATAGAAAACTTTTTGCGCCTTCACCCAGAATACAAGTTCATAAAAGCCAAAAAGCTTTTGCCGCATAAGGTCAAGGGTGAAGGGCACTTTTGCGCCGTGCTTGAAAAGCCTGCGGGCGAGCGTGCCGAAGACTTCCGCCTAAAACCCGCTAAGCCAAGCGACAAGAAAGAGTTTGAAGCGTTTACAGTAGGCGTAATCAACGCCGAATTTAAAAATATTGTAAAAATAGGGGACTGCGTTTATTCCCTCGTTGATAACTTTCCCGCAGAGCTTAAAGCGGGCGTAAAGCTCGGCGAAGTAAAAAACGGGCGCATCACACCCGCCCATGCACTCGCAATGAGTTTGAATAAAGAAGAGGTAAACGGCGTTGAAGTGGACGAGGGGGTCGCAATAAAGTACCTCCGCGGGCTCACCTTTGACTGCGCCGAAGAAAACGGTTGGCGCGTAGTAACCTACAAGGGCTATCCGTTGGGTTGGTGCAAGGTGGTAAACGGCGTTGCCAAAAACCATTTGCCGAAAGGTTTAAGAATTTAATAATAAAACCGCCGGGCGCGTTCGCGCTCGGCGGTTATTTATTTTACGGTATTATTCTTTGTCTTCGCCTTCGGGCTTTTCGGTCGTTTCCTCAGTAGTGGTGGGTTCAACCGTTTCCTCGGCGGGAGCTTCGGTAACCTCGTTTTCTACGGGGGTTACTTCTTCCGCAGGTGCCTCGGTGGGCTCGCCGCTCACTTCGGGTTCAACGATTTCGTCCTTTACAAGGTGAAGCTTTTTAACGTATCTGTCGCGCTTACGGTAAGCGTTCTTGTCGTTGCACTTTTTGCCGCTCGTCTTTAACTTCTTTCTTACGTACTGCGTAATCAAGATGGATACGAGGGTGATAAGCAGAACTACTACGAGCACGATAGAGGAGATATAAAGTCCCAACTCTGCGGTGTTTGCAGTTTCTTCTTCCTCGGGTTCTTCTTCGTCGTCTACGGTGTTTTTGGAAATGCTTTGGTCAACTGCAGAGTAGTCAACGAAAATATTCTTTTGACCGTGCGCCGTATCCTCGAACTCGAAGTATGCAAGCTGCTCGGAGAAGGAGGCTGCGTCGTAGTTATAACCCGTTTCACCGTCGCCCGCAGTCGTCGCGTTGAAGGGAACGTAAGCCGCAGAATCGTAAAGGGTGTAGGTGTAATAGCTTGCTTTATAGTTGTAGCTTTCCATCGCACTAACTATCTGCGCCGCTTTATCCGCGTCCGTCGTTTTAAGAGATTCAAGAGCCTTCTCGTAATCGGCAATATTTGCGTCCTTGCCCAAGCTCTTTTCGCTCTCAAGCACCTTAGGCGCATATTCGTTGAACGCCGTGTTGTAAGCGTTGATAACGTCTTTCTCGTACGACGCCAAACGGTTTTCACTTACCGTGCCGTGTACGTAATCGAACGCAACCGCGCCGGTCTTGTAGGTTCCGTCTTCGTTAACGCCCGTTACACCGCGTTCGCCGCTCCAAAGCTCAAGGCGGTAATTCTTTGCTTCACTGCCCGCTTTAATTACGAAGTTAACGGTTATCCATTTTCCGTTGCAGTCGTCCGCAGTAACCTTAGCGTAAAGCTCTTTGCTCTCGTTAGAAACGGGGTACTTCAAGTGCGCCTTGTCGGTATCGAAGTTGTGAATTTCATTGCTGAAATCAGTCGTTTCGGTCGTCTTGCCGTCTTCTTTCGTTATTTCAACGTAATAGTACTTGCCGTCCTTATACTCGTAAACATGCGTGCCGTCCGTCGAGCAAAGGTAGTGGTCTGCAATCGTGCCGTCCGCTTTGTAGAAGGTTTCGCCGTCGTGTTTTTCAACGTAGTCGTAACCGCCTTCAACGGGCTTGCCGTCTGCATAATAATACTGAACACGCTCGTACTTGCTGTCCTTGTAGGACTTAACAAGGTTGTAAAGGTTGCCGTAAAGGTTTCCTTCTTTATCCTCGTAAAGCCCGTCTTCACGCAAGGTGTAAACTACGTGCTCACGGTGCTTTGCCTTCGTCCAGTCTTCGTCAAACTCCTCGTCAAGCACGTTGCCTTCCTCATCGTACCAGAAGTTGTAGGAAGGGGTAGAGTAGTTAAGAATTTTGTTCGTGTCTTCGGTGTCGATAAGGTAGATATACGCTTCCGCATTGCCCGTAACCTTTACGCGCACGCTGATAACTTCTCTGCCGTTTGCGGAAACGGTCTTATCGTTGCCTACGAAGCCGTAGTTGGAAACTTTACTTAAAGAATAATAGGTTTCCTTCTCGCTGTATTCCTCGTCCGCCGCAACCTTTCTGTAGGTTTCGCCGTCCTTTACCCAATAATTTTTATAGGTGTCTTTATCCGCTTTCGCATGCTCGGCGTACTCCCTCAAATTATTGATAATTATAAGGGGCTGATAGCTGTCGCCAAACGCGTCTTCCCACTTATCGGCAGTGTTCAGGAAGCCCTTCAAAATTGCGGTTTTATCCTCGTCCGTCATTGCGGAATTTTCGCCTTCAAATGCGTCCTTATTGATAAGTCCCGCGATAGGCTTTTTGTCGACAGCACTACCCTGAATATTTGCGCCGTTTGCGCCCTCATAGGAGGAGGGAAGAGCAATTCCTTTATTTATATCGTGGGTACCTCTAACCTCGTCAAAAGGCGAGCCGCCGTCCTTTTCCGTATCCTTACTGAAAGAGAACAATTTAGTGGTATCGCCGTCGGAAGCAAGGTTGTAAATGTCCTCGTTGATTTCAAGCACCTGCAAATTTGCAAAAGCCGCGTAGCCGCTCTCGAAGGAGGTAGCCGTCGTTATAGCGGTAGTACCGAACGATAAATCGATTTGGAATTTCTTTGCAGTGTCTTCGTCCTTTAAGTCGTTCTTTACGAAGAAGAAGCACTGTACCCAGCCTTTATAGATGTCCTTGTTGTCCTTATCGAAATCGGTCTTCTTGTCAGTCGTGTCGATGGTAATCGTCTTAACGCTGTTTTCGTCTACAAGCCCGTCCTTGTCAAGCTCGTAAATTTTTGCGGTTGCCGCCGTGTTGCCGTCCATATCGCTGGTCTTTACCCAGAACGATACCAGCATATACTTGTCCTTTGCAACCGTGAACTTAGTATCGTCTTTAAGGGTAGCAGTGTAGGGCGCACCCCATGCCGAGAACATCAAAAGCGTGTTGCCGTTTTCTTCAAGAAGCTTGGGTGCTGCGTTATCACCGGTAACGTTATCCAAAAGCTTGGAATACTTGCCGAAATTTTCGCTCTCTCCCAAAACCTTGATGATATCTTCGTCGGTGGGGCGTGCTTTTACGTCCTTAGGAAGCTTATAGTCAGCGGTCTGCTCTTTCTTGGTAACGGTTACGTTTGTGTTGCTACTGTCAATCTTCGTTGCCGCAGCGTACTCGTTGCCCTTCGAATCTTTTTCGGTGGTTAAGCCCACTTCAACGTTGCTGCCGAAAGCAATAGGCGCATAATTATCCTTCATACCCTTTTCAGACGCAAGGTCGATAAGGTAGTGGAAGTCGCCGTAATGCAAATCTTTTCCCCACTTCGTGTTGACGTCCGTATAGAAAATCTTTTCGTCTTTTTCGGAGGTAAGGGTGCAAGTGGTGTTTTCAACCTTGCTCGCGTCGTAGCCGGCGGCTTTAAGGTCGCGGTATTTGGTTACCTGCACGTCGTCGAAGAAGGCGTAGCCGGTAACCTTTTCGTTTTCCGTCTCACCGCCCAAGCCCAACCTCAGTTGAATAGAGGTGTTTGCAAAGTCGCAGGCGTTAACGTAAACGGTGTACTGCACCCAACCGTTGCTTTCGGTGGTGGTTACGCCGTCTTTTGCCGCCTGTGCAAGAATGTTCGGCGTGTTAATATCCTTAATCTTGAAGGAATCTACCGTCTTGCCTGCAACGGTTTGAAGCACTTCAATATACGCGCCCTTGTCCTCTTGCTCGGCAGTTGCAAGGTATCCCTTGTCAAATCTCAAATCGGAAGTCTTAACCCAAACCGAAATTTCAGCAGAGGTGTGCGCTTCAAGAGAAATGGAGTTAGAGGTATAATATTGCTGAATACCGTTGTTGTTCGTGTCCGTGGGCGCGTTGTGTATCATAAGCACGTTGCCGAAATAATTTTCGTTTCCGTCGCCGTCCTTATAATAAAGGTTGCCCGTAGCCTCGTCTTTCAGTACGTCGTATTCCTTGCCGTCAACGGTAACCTTCGTTTCGTCCCCGTTAAGGTCGTAGTGCGTGCCGGGGTTTTGGATAAGCTCTTTTCTTATAAGCTTAGTAAAGTTTCCGTCGCCGTCCTTCAAATAGAACTCGCCGTCGATAAGCTTGGCTTCTTCGCCGTTCCAGGTGTAACCGTTTTCCTCGTCGCCCTGAATGTCGAAGTAGCCTTTATAGCCGTCGTCGTGCTGGGTTATCCAGCTTCCGTCAACCTTGTCCTTATCAAGCGTAGCGGAGTAGGTATCCTTGTAAGGGATATCACGCGAACGCATATTGTTGTAGTTCACGTATTCGTCGTTATCCGAAGAAAGGTCGTTGTTATAGTCAAGCTTGCCCGCAAGCTCGCCGTCGGTCAGCTTGTCCCATTCCGATTTAGAGGTGCCGATTATACCAGACTTAACCGAAGTGCCGCCGCCAAGCGACCAGCTGTTCACGTTCTTTATAAGGTGAACTGCCTTGTCGGGAATATCGAAGTGCTCGAAGTTCCCGTTCTTCAACAGCTGAGTATCCTCTTTCGCCGTAACGGCAGTGGACGGTTCGTCCTCACCGTCGTTGGGCGCGCAAGCAGCCGCAAGACCCGTACAGGTAACGGACAGCGCGCACAGCATAGCTATCAAAGCCTTTCTTTTTCTGTTTCTGTTTGAGTAATTCTTAGCCATATAACTCCTAAGGTTTTCTTATAAAATTTCAAAAACCCATAACTTCTCAATTTAATCGTACCTTTACATTTTAATATAATCAAAGATTATAAGCAAGCAATTATCACGCAAATTACAAGAAAAAATTCATTATTTTGGTAATTTTGCAAAAACTGATAGCGATGAAATTGAAGAAAAAATCTTTAAAAGGAATATTTACGGGTCTTTTGACGGGCGGAATTAACGGGCTTTTCGGCGGCGGTGGCGGAATGGTGGTCGTGCCGCTGCTCAAAAATATGCTCGGCTACGAAGAAAAACACGCCCACGCAACGGCAATTTTGGTCATTGCTCCCGTGTGCGCTGCTAGCGCGATAACCTATATCGTCAACGGCTATTTCGCCGCCGACGTGGTAATTCCCGCCGCCATCGGCTCGGTTGCGGGCGGGCTTTTGGGCGCGTTTCTTTTAAATAAATTACCCGAATTTATAGTCAACGCCGTATTCATTGCCGTAATGCTCGTTGCGGGGGTCAGAATGTTGATATGAGTTTCATTTTATATCTCGTTGCGGGCTTTTTGTCGGGTATGCTCGGCGGTATGGGTATGGGCGGCGGAACCATATTGATACCCGCCCTAACCGTAATTTTGGGCGTGGAGCAGCACATCGCGCAAGCAACCAATTTAATTGCCTTTCTACCTATGGCGGCGTTCTCTTTGAAGGCACATCAGGAGCGCGGACTACTGAAAACCGACGGGGTGTGGAGCGTGATTATTCCCGCAGTCCTAACCTCGATTGCGGGCGGGCTAATCGCGGCGTTATTACCCGCCGTGGTTTTAAAAAAACTGTTCGGCGCGTTCTTAATAGGGTTGGCAATAAAGGGGCTGTTTTCGGTAAAGTTAAAAGCAAAATAAAATGGCGCGGCGTAGCCGCGCCATTTTAAACTTTAATTTCCACCCGTCATTGCGAGGAACGAAGCAATCAGTAATTTAAGCCTTAGACTGTTTTTTCTTACCCTTTGCAAACAGCTTTTTGAAGGGGCGGGAAGACACCATTTCAAGACAATAAAGCGCGCCAAAGGTGAAGCCCAAAATCAGCGGCATACATATAAGAAGCTGCCATATGGGCGCAAGATAATGGGAAATTATTCCGTTCAACAGCCAGCCGAACAAGCACGCCGCAACCGCCACCATAATACTGCGCACGGTGTATTTTATATACGCTATGCCCGCACACTTTTTTCTCAGAAGCCGCAGGTTCAGCGTCGCGCAGATAATCTGGCTTAACCCAAGCCCCAAGGCGTACGCGTACACGCCTAAGTAACGGGTAAGGAACAGTACCGAAGTTATCATCGCAACCGCGCCTATGCAGAAGTTTAAAAGGGTCAGCTTTTCGCAGTTCATACTGTTCAAAATTGTGTTCGTTATAAGCGATATGCAAAGCGGCAGAACTATAAACGAGCAGTTGCGCACCAATTCCCCGCAGAACTCGTTATCGAAAAGAAGCACGCTCAACGCGTTGCCCAAAACGAAAAGTATGGGTATAAGCACCGTCGCGATAAAGGTTGCGGCTTTAACCGTCTTTTCAACGTCGTAGCGTACGGCGTTTTCTCTCTTTCTGTAATAGTTTTCGGAAAGCTCGGGTGCAACCACCACCGCAATTGAGCCGATAAGCGCGCTCGGCGCAAACAACAGGGGAACTGCCATGCCCATCGCAACGCCGTAAATTGCAAGTGCTTCCGAGCTCGTGTATCCGCACGCGCTTATTAAAAGCGCGGGCATAAGCACGGACACGGCGGAGTTTAGTAGCGATGTCGCCGTACGCATCGCCGTAATGGGCGTTGCGGAAGAAAGCAGCGGCTTCAACTGTTTTTTGGGGTTTACGAACTTTCCGCCCTTTTTAAAGTACCAGAAAAGCGAAGCGATAAAAGAGAAGGTGTAAGAGATAAGTACGGCAAAGGTTGCGTTTCTTGCGCCGATAACGGGGTCGGTAACGCCCCAAATCAAGGCAATACCCGCAAACACCATTATCGCGTCCTCTACGAGTTCGATTATCGAGTACGGCAAAAACTGCTTGTTACCCCAGAACGAACCGCGGATTACCGCGTAAATAGAAGTTATTACGAGCCCGGGCAATAAAATTACGAAAATCTGTACGCAACGCACGTCCGAGAATAAAAATCCGAAGGCGTTTCTGCCGAAGAACAGAATAAGGGCTATCGGCACGGTTACCGCCAAAGTGCATATAACGCCCGCAGTAACCGCGGCGTGCTTGCCCGAAATATCGTTCTTTGCGTTGGACTTTGCCATAAGCCTTGAAACGGTAACGGGTATTCCGCTTGAAGCAACCGTCAAAAATACCGAAAACACGGTAAGGCAAATCTGATAAATTCCTATGCCTTCCGCGCCGATTATTCGGGTTAAAATTATCCTATATACAAAACTTAGCCCCTTTTCTACGGTGGAAAACGCCGTAACTTGTGCGGCTGAACGGTAAATATTGTTCTTCATCAACAATATTCTACAAATTTCATCGCAAGATTATGAACAATTTATCTTTAATTTGCGTATGATATACCAAATGTTTACGCTCGTTACGGACAGAAGCAAATATTTCAGGGTTAAGCGCGGACAGACCAAAGCGGAGGTAGAAGCCGCACTGTGCGTACCCGTGAAAAACTTCTTTTGCGGGGCGATAGCGGAAGTGGGGGATGAGATGGAAATTTACACTTGTCTACCCTTAGAAAGCTATTTGAGTTTATCCCGCAAATTCGGGGTGCCCGTCGAGGAGCTTAAAAGGATAAACTTTTCAAAGCCCGTTTACCCCTCGTGCAAGCTGTTTGTGCCGTGCAAAAAATAGTGCGTGAGCATATAATAAAATAACGACAAAAAACGGAGGTTAAAATGTCATTTTTTTCCAACTTTCAATCGGACAAATGCCCCGGTACGATAAGCGGTAATCCCCTTAACGGAATGTGTGAGAAAGTGTGCATACAGGCACAAAAGATTTTTGATGCCTGCATAAAGCAGATTCAGATTGAAAACTATTCGCTCACGCTTACCGACAACGTGCCCGCAGAACCTACATACCCTTTGACTTTCATCAGCGCAAGGTCTACGTCCTCAACGGGCAGTATCACCAACCTCAACGTGGAAAGGCTTCACGATAAGCCCGGCTGCGCAAGGGTTCAAGCAACTATCAGTATTCCCGTAGAAGTTCTCTATACCGACGCGAACGGAGTGGAGGGTGTCGCACAGTCTACGATAAGCGTTTCGGAGGACGTACTTCTATTCGTACCCGCTCCTTCGATTATGCCCTATAAAGTAACCAGTGAGGTCTCCGCAGTTTGCGCAGAAGGCAGGTTCAATCCCGAAACGAACACCTTCAGCGTCAACGCTTGCCTTACGGTAATTTTAAAGGTCGCTATCGACGTGGAAATTCTCGTGCCCAGCTACGGCTACTGCGCAATTCCGCCCGCACAGGATTACTCGCAAGAGGTGTGCGCAGGGTTCTTTGAATTGCCCTTGTATCCCCAAGGCAAATCCTGTTGTAACAAATAACCGATTTTCAATTTCTCCTTTCTTCCCCCTCAAAACCGAGGGGGAAGTTGTGTTTTTACCCGTTTTCATAGTACTATGTCACGCATAAATACCCTTATTTGGGCAAAAAACGGCTATTTTTACGCAATAAATCAAAGTACTTGAAATTCTTTGAATAAAGTGCTACAATAATGTCGTGAATATATTTTCCATAAGTGATTTACATCTTTCGGGTCTTTCGGACAAGCCTATGGACGTGTTCGGAAAGGGCTGGGAAAACCACTTTGAAAAAATTAAATCAGACTGGCAAAAGAAGGTTTTGTCGGATGAAGATATCGTTTTAATTGCCGGCGATATAAGCTGGGGAACCACGCTTGAGGAAGGGCTTTACGACCTTAATTCTTTAAAGGCTTTAAAGGGTAAAAAAGTCTTTATCCGCGGCAATCACGACTTCTGGTGGAACGGCATAACCAAGCTTCGCCTTGCCGCCCCGGACGATAAGTTTTTCTTTTTACAGAACGACTGCATCAAGCTCGGAAGTATTATAATTTGCGGCTCCCGCGGTTGGACTTGCCCCGGCAGCAGCGACTATTCCGACACCGACGAAAAGCTTTACAAGCGTGAGGCTGAGCGGTTCAAGCTCTGCTTTAAGCAGGTTGAAAAGGTCAGGGAAGAAGGCGACAAGCTAATCGCCATGATACATTATCCGCCCTTTTCAAAGACGGTGCCCGTCACGGAATTTACTTCGCTTTTCGAGCAGTTTAAGGTGGACAAAGTCGTGTTCGGGCATATCCACGGAGAAACGTTTTTCCCCTTCCGCACGGTCAAAAACGGGATAGAATACATTCTCACCTCGTGCGATAAAGTCGATTTCACTTTGCAAAAAATTATTTAAATAAAATTATAAAAAATTAAGGAGATTTTTTATGGAAACTGTACTTGCAAAAACTAAAAAGAGCCTTATGGCGGCGTACATCATCATTATCGTGTGCGGCGGAATACTATTTCTGTGCGGCTTGGCGTTCGTAGCGTTTGCGCCGTTGGAAATGAAATTTTCGGGCTTGTACTTTTTGGTGTTAGGCGGCGTCTTTTTGGGGCTCGGCATCGGTTTTACCGTTTATTTTGCCAAATTACCTAAAAACTGCATAACCTTCAGCGAAGGTAAAATGCGCCTTCATAACGGTTTAGAGTTTTCTCCCGCAGAAATCGACTACTGCACGGGCAGTACTTTTTGGTTAAACTGGGGTATGTATAATTACGGACCGCTCACCATTTCGGTAAATCATCAGGAATACAAATATAAATTTGTCGTTGACGTTGAAGCCGCTGCGGCAAGAATAAACGCTCTTAAAACGCAATTCACTGCCATCGAGGAAGTGCAAAAGCACATTGCGGAAAAGAAAGCGGCTGAGGAAGTGCAAGCAGCCGAACCCGCACCGGCAGTTGAACCCGTTGAAAATACGGAAAATAAAGACTAATTAAAAGCCCCGCGCAAATTTGCGCGGGGGCTTATTTATATTACAGTGCCGAAAATGCGTATCCCAAAGCCTTATAGTGTGAAATAATCAGCTTCAACGCGTCTATCGTCGCCGTCTTGTTCGTCGTATCGTGCGAAAGTAAAATTATATTTTCATCGTCCTTTTGCGTGCTCACGGCAGCTTTGTATAGCTGGTCGGGAGTTGCCTGAAAAAGCTCTGCGTCGCGGGTGGAAGCGTTCCAGTCAAAGTATTTCATACCGTGTTCGGTTACCGCATCAATAAGCGAAGTAGACAGCCCGTAGCTTCCGCCGGGGAAACGGTAAAGCGAAGTGCGCTTGCCCGAAACCTCTTTAATAACCTCGTTGCACTTGTCAATGTCCTTTAAAAGGCTTTCCGCAGACGAGTAAATCTCTTTGTAAATATGCGAATAGGAATGCACCCCAACCGAGTGCCCCTCGTCGATTTCCCGCTTAACAAGATACTTGCGCGTTTCGGCGTTCTTCCCCACGATAAAAAAGGTTGCCTTAACTTGTTCTTCTTTCAAAATATCGAGGATGCGCGGGGTTACCCTGTCGCTCGGACCGTCGTCAAAGGTAAGGTAAACTACTTTTTTACTCGTATGGTCGGCGAACGCAACCGTGCTTTTCGCAATTTTCGGGCTCACGTAAAACACTATCAAAAAGGCGCACATTAAAAGCGCAGCGCAAATTGCGGTAAAATTTCTGTTGTTCATGCCATTAATTTGCGCAAAATCCAAAATTTTACAACTTGATTAATAAAGTTTTACATTTATTATCGTGTCGGCTATGGCTATCTGCAGCCGCCGCAAATCTTTTGAATACACGTAGCCCTCGCTAACGTCCGAACATTCGGCTATAAGCCGCCTAATTTGCCCCGAGAAGCAGTTATCGGGGTTGGCGTTTAAAAGTCCTTTCAGGGTGTTTTGAACGTCCAAAATCACGCTTTTTGCTTGCGTCTGACCGTATTCGCCCGTATCGAGCGCATTCGCGCAGCCGTAAGCAAGTGAAGTAAGGGACTGCAAAGTGTTCAAATTCCCTAAATAAAGCTTATTGTTCGCGTTGGAAGTGCCTGCAACCGTGTACTCGTCGGTGGATATTTTAATGACCTCACAGTCCAAATCTCTGCGCTTTAAGCTCTCGCAAACCGTTTGCGCGTCGTTATCTGTGTAATAACACGCCACGGTAACGAAGAATGCGTCGTCGTGTTCCAAAATATACCCCGCGCCGCCGTAGCTTGAAACTGCGTCCGAAACCGAGCTTGCCGAAACCGCGTTGTCCTCGGTTCGGTAACAAATAAAATAAAACGTAGTTTTAAAGGTAAGCTTGTTCGCCGAGCAAGATAGGGTAGCAACCAAAATAATCGCAGTAACGGCAAGCACCGCCGCCACGGAAATTATAAAAGGCGAAATCTTTTTCCCCGCAATTCTCATACCATAAGATATTTTTTAAGTGCGTGATTTATGAAAAACAGCCCGACTTCTTGGACGAAGTCGGGCTGAATTTTATTAAAAGTATGCAAATTGAAATTTATATTTTTATTTTTCATCGTCAGAGCCGAATAGTGTTTCATAGATTTCTTTGGCTCGTTCTATATCTTTATAACGAATATACACTTTTCGCCCACTTGCTCTTCCGGCATTTCCGTATGCTACTGCTCCCGGATAATACGGAACACCCACTATTTCAATGGCTTTGTTGCTCAATGCGTTTTCAAACATAGTAAAATAAAACGCGTCTAAATTTGCAAAAAAACAAAAATCTGTATCTTGCACGGTTCTTAATTTTTTATTTCCGCACAAAGGACAACGATTTTCATTAGTTATAAAATTGCATTTTTCACAGAATAGCATATATAGGAACTCCGTTAAATTACTGTTTATCGTTGTTACAGTCCAAAATCATATCTAAAAATGAAATCGGCTGTCACTTTATATTGTTTTTATTTGCTTTAACGCATTCGCGCAATTCTTCGTATGTATATGATTTATTGCAAGCGGGACAAGTATAGCGCGTAGTAGCAACATGTATTTCTTCAAGTCCGATATAATTCACTCGGCGCAGTTTACCGCTCCGATAATATTCGTTAAAGTCGTCATCTTTCTTTGTAACGACGCGTGTATATTTTTCACGAACAAGCTTTTCGCCGCAATGCGGACAGTGCTTATACTTTTTCAAAATCATAGCGGGATGGAACTCCCAAATTTTCATATAAGACGATGCCATGCTTACCTCCTATTACTGTTTATCGTACAATCATTATATCACAAACAAAGATAAAAAGCAAAGCGGTTCGAGCTACTGGCCGTAAGTTGCCGTTTCCCGCAAGCGGGAGCCCTCGGCAAAGCGTCGGCAACTTTGTTGCCTCGCACGTAAGGAGCTTGCGACGGAATAGCGCATTGCTATTTTTGCTTTGCAAAAATCAATCGCGTCACGCGGTTCAAGTCCTTTGCAGTAACAAAAAAGAAGAACGGGATAACCCGTTCTTCTTTTTTGGAGCTACTGGCCGGACTCGAACCGGCGACCTGCTGATTACGAATCAGCTGCTCTACCAACTGAGCCACAGTAGCAAGAACATTTATTATTATACCGAATAATTTGATTTTTGCAAGCGTTTTTGGGACAGAATTTAAAAGTTTATTATTTATACAAAAAGTGCCTCTTTGCATATTATGTTTATTGCAAAGGGGTGTTTTATGTCGCTTAGTGTATGTCTCATAGTCAAGGACGAGGAGGAGGTCATTTCCCGCTGTCTTGCTTGCGTAAAAAAGTTTGCCGATGAAATCGTTGTCGTTGATACGGGTTCCATCGACGGAACGGTGGAAGAAGTCAAAAAGTTTACCGATAAAATTTACTTTTTTAAATGGGTAGACGATTTTTCTGCCGCCCGCAATTTCGGTATCGAAAAGGCGACTTGCGACTACGTAATGTGGCTTGACGCCGACGACGTTATTACCGACGAAAATTGTCTTAAAATAAAAAGCCTTGTTGACGGCGCCGATTTCGATATGGCGTTTTTACCGTACGCGGCCGCCGCCCATGACGGTGCGCCAACTTTCGTTTATTACAGAGAAAGAATTTTTAAGCGCAGTAAAAATTATCGGTTCGGCGGCGCCGTACACGAGGCGGTAACCCCGCAAGGAAAGATAATTTACAGTGATGCAACCGTGCTGCACGACAAGGTAAAACAGGGCGAGCCTTTGCGCAACTTACGGATACTCCAAAAACAGATTGCCCGCGGGATATGCCTCAACGAACGCGAAAAATTCTATTACGGGCGTGAGCTTTTTTATAACGGAATGTACCGTGAAAGTATAGCCGTTTTGGAAGATTTTTTAGGCGGTAACGGCTGGGTTGAAAATAAAATCGAAGCTTGCCTTAATCTGTACCGAGCGTATCGCGCTATCGGAGAAGAAAAGCAAGCTTTAAACAGTGTTTTACGCTCGTTTTTATACGCGTCGCCAAGGAGTGAAGCGTGCTGCGTTTTGGGTGACTATTTCTTTGAGCAAAACAGCGTTAGTTGCGCCATATATTGGTACCAATCGGCTTTAAAGTGCAATAACAACGCCAAAGAAGGCGGCTTTGTAAACCTTGATTTCAGCGGCTTTATTCCTTGTTTGCAGCTCTGCGTTCTGTACGACAGATTAGGCGAAACCGAGAAAGCAAATTCCTTTAACGAGATGGCGGGTTCTTTTAAACCCAACGACGAAAGGTACCTATATAACAAAAAATATTTTGAGTCAAAACTTAACGAATAAACGTATGGCGCCCGTCTATTCACAGTAATCGGGCGGTAATCATAAAATGAATAGAAGCGGTTTAATGAATTAAAGGTCTATAAAACCTAACCGCAACTTTTTCAATTAAAACTTAATAAAGAGGTATAAAATAAATGATAAATTTAAGTATTTTCTTTGCGTGCAACGATAATTGCGGGTGCAATAGCGGCTGCAATTCGGGCTGCAACGTAAAAAGAATTTACGTCAACACTTTAACGGGTATCACGGGTCCCACCGGTGCGACGGGTGCAACAGGTCCCGCCGGCCCCGCGGGCACGGGCGCAACCGGTGCAACCGGACCCATCGGTGCAACCGGCGCAACCGGTCCTATCGGACCGACCGGTGCCACAGGCGCAACCGGACCCAGCATCACCGGAGTAACTGGCCCTACGGGTCCGACTGGAATTGCAGGTCCCACCGGCGCAACAGGTCCTACCGGCATTGCGGGTCCTACTGGTCCCACGGGTGCAACGGGCGTAACAGGTGTTACAGGACCTACCGGACCTACAGGTGTTACTGGTCCGACCGGCGTAACAGGTCCTACGGGTATTGCAGGACCCACCGGTCCCACCGGACCCGACGGTGAATCTGCTTCGGTCGTCGTCGGAACTACCGACACGGGCGAGCCCGGTACTGCCGCAATCGTTACGAACAGTGGCACCGATACGAACGTCGTTCTCGATTTCGTTATTCCTCGCGGCGCGACGGGCGCAACCGGTCCCACAGGTGCTACTGGCATTGCGGGTGCTACTGGTGTAACGGGACCCACGGGTGCTACCGGAGCGACTGGTGCCACAGGCGCAACAGGCGCAACAGGACCCGAGGCAACGATAACTCCCGCGGCGGCGGTTGCCGACGTTGAAAGCACGCCCACCCCCGAAGAAGTAGGCACTACTTTAAACGAACTGCTTGCTTCCCTTCGTGCGGCAGGTTTCTTAGCAACTTAATACCTTAAAAACTGCCCGATTGTGCCTCAGCACAATCGGGCTATAATTTGAACCGAATATTTTCAATTAAAGTAAAAATATGTTGACGGTTTAAAATTTTGAATATATAATTATAACATATTGAGGCGTAGCGCAGTTTGGTAGCGCGTTTGGTTCGGGACCAAAAGGTCGTGGGTTCGAATCCCGTCGCCTCAACCATTTTAAGTCTAAATTGAAATTGTTTCAGTTTAGACTTTTTTATTTCGCGGTTTCAAATCCGACTAAGCGATTGACTTGCCGCGCCTTTTATAATATAATAGTTAAAAAGTTCACGGAGATATAAAATGAGCAAAGCCGACGAAATTTTTATTGCAAACATGAAAGATATTTTAACGAACGGAGTATGGGACACGGACTTGCAGGTTCGCCCTAAGTGGAGTGACGGCACGCCCGCGCACACCGTAAAGAAGTTCGGTATAGTAAACCGCTATAATCTACAAGAAGAATTCCCCATTTTAACCGTTCGCCGCACGGCTTTTAAATCTTGCGTGGACGAACTGTTATGGATTTGGCAAAAAAAGAGCAATAATATAAAAGACCTCAAATCGCATATCTGGGACCAGTGGGCGGACGAAAACGGTTCTATCGGCAAAGCGTATGGCTATCAGCTCGGCGTAAAGCATAAGTATAAAGAAGGGGAGTTCGACCAAGTTGACAGGGTTCTTTACGATTTAGAGCACAATCCCGCCAGTCGTCGAATTATGACCAACATTTACACTTTTGCCGACCTTCACGAAATGAATTTGTATCCTTGCGCGTACTCGATGACGTTTAACGTTTCTGGCGATACGCTCAACGGCATATTAAACCAGCGTTCAAACGATATGCTTACGGCAAACAATTGGAACGTAGTGCAGTACGCAATTCTTCTTATTATGTTCGCGCAAGTTTCGGGTCTTAAAGCGGGGGAACTCGTTCACGTCATCGCTGACGCCCATATCTACGATAGGCACGTGCCCATGGTTAAAGAAATTATCGAAATGCCACGCCTTGCTGCGCCCCGCCTTGAAGTGGATAAATCAATAAAGAATTTCTACGATTTTACGGTAGACAGCTTCCGCTTAGTCGACTATAAATTCAACGAAAAGAAGTACTCAATCCCCGTTGCCGAATAATCGTCAAGATGCCGTTATTTGCGGCATATATTGGGGGCAATTGAAAATTTACACCCGAAAAGAGGTAAAAAATGAAGGCAATTCTTCACGCAGATAAAAACTGGGGCATAGGCAAGAATAACTCGCTTATGTTTAAAATACCAGCCGATATGAAATTTTTTAAGGAAACTACCACCGGCAACGTCGTTGTTATGGGTAGCAACACCTTAAAGTCTTTTCCGGGCGGTAACCCCCTCAAAGACAGAATTAATATCGTTCTTTACCCCGACGGCGAGGATAGGGACGACTGCAAAATTATCCGCTCCGTTGAGGAGCTTTTCAAAGAAATAAAAAAGTACCCGCCTGAAAAGGTTTACGTTATTGGCGGCCAAATGATGTATAAAACTCTGTTGCCTTATTGTGAAGAAGTTTTGGTTACAAAGGTAGACGCAGTGGGCAACGCGGACGCCTTCTTTGAAAATCTCGATAAAAACCCCGACTTCAAGCTTATTTACGAAAGCGAACCCGTTGAAACTAACGGCTATTTTGTCAAATTCACAACGTATAAAAATTTGAACTTAAAAGCGTACTGAAATGAGCGTTAAAGGCAAAATTGCTATACTTATCGATAATATTCTCATATGCGTCGCCTTAGTTCTTCTCACTTATTTTTTTATGAGTAGCTGGGGCGTTTTTATAAGAGCGGCTTTTTACGCCATCGCGGGAATCGGTATTGCCGTAAGCCTTATAACCTTCTTTTGGAATAAACTTGCAATATTAAAAACGGCGTTCGTCCTTTTAATCGTTGCCGTTATCGTTCTTGCGGCTTTTATTATTATAAGCGAAGTCGGGCACCTCAACGATTATGAAAACGACGAGGACAAAATCAACGGCTTAGTAAAAATTATCAGCGATACCGGTGCGTGGGGGATGGTGGTGTACGTCCTCATTCAAGTATTG
The DNA here is from genome assembly GCA_947176485.1 of uncultured Clostridia bacterium. Taxonomy (GTDB): domain Bacteria; phylum Bacillota; class Clostridia; order Christensenellales; family Borkfalkiaceae; genus Coproplasma. Next base: position 27,905 of record CAMWQS010000004.1, read on the forward strand.
CAAGTGGTGATTTTGCCGCTACCCGCGGTGGTCTGTTACGTCCCCGGCACGATTATCTGGGGTGCGCCGATAGCAACGCTGCTTGCTTCAATAGGCGTCATTATCGGTTCGGTAATCGCCTATTTTATCGGAAGAATGTGGGGCAAGAAGGCCGTAATATGGATAGCCGGCAAGGAAACGACGGAAAAATATTCGGCGTATTTCGGTAAGCGCGGCAAGGGAATATTCGTAATTATGCAAATTCTGCCGTTCTTCCCCGACGATATTCTATGTATGGTCGCGGGACTAACCAGTATGAATTTTGCCTATTTCATGGTTGCAATGTGCACCGTTCGCCCCGCAATCATATCTATTTACTGCTTTTTAGGCAGTGGTGATATTATCCCTTTCAGCGGTTGGGGCATTTACGTTTGGGTCGCAATTTTCGTGGTCTGCATCGTTTTGGCAGTGCTGTCGTTCAAGTATCAAGATAAATTTGAATCGTGGCTCGTAAGTAAGTTTTTCCGCAAGAAAAAGGGTGAAATTTCTGCTCCCGCCGACCAGCAAAAAACCGAATTGCCCCCCGAATATGCCGCAAATAACGCGGTTTTAGAAGAAAAAGAGGAGGAAAACGAGGGAATTAATTCCCCGCCCGATTTAAACAAAAAAGAATAGCTTTAATTTAATAATGCGTTAAACATTCGTCCGCCAAGGCGTGAAACCACACGCCTTGGCCGGCATTATTCATAAAATACAATAAATTATTTTTTTAAGGGAGAAATAAGTGTTT
>CAMWQS010000005.1 GCA_947176485.1 uncultured Clostridia bacterium
GTAACCCCGATTCCCGCAAACGGACACGACTTTGAGGAAGAATATACTATTGACGAGGAACCGACTTGCACAGTAAAAGGTTCGAAGTCCTATCACTGCAAGAACTGCGAAGCAACGGACGGTGCAACGTTCGTTGACGAGTTGGGACACGTGGCGGGCGAATGGACGGTAGAGGACCAAAACTTACCTTCGCTTACGTCGGGCGGCAAGGCAACCGCCTACTGTACGCGTGAAGGCTGCGACGCTTTGGTAGCTGAACACGACCTTCCCGCACTGACAAGCGAAGATTATGCTTCCGAAGTCGTTACGCCTTCGACTTGTACGACGATAGGCGAGGCTACTTACGTTTACAATAAGGACGGCGTTACCGTAACCTTCACGGGCGGCGTTGACCTTGCACCTCACCAGTACGGCGATACCTTAGACTTGACGGGTAAAACTAAGGGTGATATCGTAGGTAAAACTTGCGGAGTGTGCGGCTCGCCGGACGTCGATAATTCATACGTCTATATGGATGATAGCATATTAAGTAATGCGGCTGAACATTACGTGCTTGATACGACTGATTATTATTTCCAGATAGATTCAACTGCCACGAAACCCGTATATCTTAGACTTGATATGACGAAGGCGGGTACGTACGAAATAACGTTTGACCAAAAGTTGGATACGAATTTTGCCGTTATTGCTCAAGTACTTTTGGACGGAAGTAGCGACACGGCAAACAAAGTTGCACAGGGTAATAGGGTTGCGGCGTCAGTATTAGACCCGTTCAAGAGCGTTGCAACGATAGAAAATAATGGCACTACGCAGACTACAAAGTTTACTTTTGACGCTTCAGACGCTCAAAAATACGTAGGGCATTATCTGCAAATAATGTTGCAAATAAAAAGCAGTACGTTCGTAGCGTCGGTTGATTTTGAACCCGCGCCTGCACCTAAAATCGTTTTGGGTACTGCGTTGTCAGTATCGTTGAGCCCTGCCGGGGACAAAACTGTTTCTGAAATTAAAGTTGACGACTCGATTGCAGATGGCACTTATGTATTTAAGATAACTCTTAAGACTGGTAATTTGCGCACTGCATACATTCTTATGCAAGTAAACGGAGAACCCGAATATGACGATATGGGTTTTGACGAGGCTACTTTCTTAGGTGAAGGTGTTGCGCTGACACCCGGTCAGTTCGTGACGAATCATCCCGATACGTATACCGGTACCAGCACGTACCAAGCAGTGTACACTGTAACGACTACGTTAAAAGCGGGAGATACGATATACTTCGCGACTACCGGACTCACTGCGGGAGATATAAGCGTAACGCTTACCGCCGCATAATCAAAACTAAAAAAAGCCGCGTGGGTTGGTGCCCACGCGGCTTTATTCTTGCAGGGAGAAAAACAATTTCAATAATAAAAGAAAAACGCTTTACAAATAAAATAATATTTGCTAAAATGTGAAGGCTGTAAATTCACACTTAAAGGGCGGGTACCCCGTGGCGGTAAAATCTTTAATGCCGCTTTAAGTACCGATAAGCCGCGCCTTTAAGGAGGTTAAACGGAGGAATAATTATGGCAGTTATATCAATGAAACAACTGCTCGAAGCAGGCGTACACTTCGGGCACCAGACGAGAAAGTGGAACCCCAAGATGTCCAAGTACATCTACGCAGCCCGTAACGACATTCATATCATCGACTTACAGCTTACCGTCGATTTGATTGAAGAAGCTTACAAGTTCGTTTGCGAAGAAGCAAAGCAGGGCAAAACCGTACTTTTCGTCGGCACCAAAAAGCAGGCTCAGGACGCCGTTAAGGAAGAAGCTGAGCGTTGCGGTATGTACTACGTGAACTCGCGTTGGCTCGGCGGCACGCTGACCAACTTCAAGACCATTCGCACCCGTATCGAGAGAATGGTCAAAATCGAAAAGATGGAACAGAGCGGCGAGTTCGACCTTCTTCCCAAAAAGGAAGTTGCCAAACTTAAAGAAGAATACGAAAAGTTGCAGGCTAACCTCGGCGGTATCCGCGACATGAACAAGCTTCCCGGCGTTATGTTCGTGGTTGACCCCCATATCGAAGACATAGCGGTTGCGGAAGCGCGCAAGCTCAATATTCCCATCGTTGCTATCACCGATACGAACTGCGACCCCGACCTTATCGACTACGTTATCCCCGGCAACGACGACGCTATCCGTGCGGTTAAGCTTATTGCTTCCGTTATCGCAAACGCCGTTATCGAGGCAAACCAAGGCGAAACGCCCGTTCTTCCCGTTGAGGACGACGGCGAACCCACTTCTATCGAAGAAGTAGTTGCGGCTTCCGAAGTCGTAAAGGACGAGCCTGCGGAAGAGCCTAAAAAGCCCGCAAGAAAGAAGAAGACCGAAGAACCCAAGGCAGAGTAAGGAGGATAGAGAATATGGCATTCACGGCTAAGGACGTAATGGAGCTCCGCGAAAAGAGCGGCGCAGGTATGTTAGATTGCAAAAAGGCTTTGACCGACGCTGACGGCGATATGGAAAAGGCGGCTGAGCTTCTTCGTGAGCGCGGCATTGCAAAAGCTGTTAAAAAGGAAGGCAGAATTGCGGCAGAGGGCGTCGTTGGCGCTTACGTTTGCGAAAAGTGCGGCATCGGCGTTTTAGTTGAAATCAACTGCGAAAGCGACTTCGTATCCCGCGGCGAAAAGTTCCACGGCATCGTTGACGCGGTAGCAAAGGTTATTGCAGAAAACAAGCCCGCTGATATCGACGCGCTCAACGCGTGCAAGCTCGAAGGCGCAACCGTTAAAGATTATATCACCAACGCAACCGCGGTTATCGGTGAAAAGATTTCTATCCGCCGTTTCGAAATTTACGAAACCAACGGCAAAATCGAAACCTATATCCACATGGGCGGCAAGGTCGGCGTTATGGTTGACGCAGTTGACTTCAAAGCAGGCAGTGAAGAGACCCTTCACGATATCGCTTTGCAGATTGCGGCTGCTAAGCCCGGCTACGTAAAGTCTGACGAGGTTCCCGCGGAAGTTATCGCGAAGGAAAAGGAAATTATGCTCGTTCAGATGCAGAACGACCCCAAGAACGCGAAGAAGCCCAAGGAAATTCTTGAAAAGATTATCGACGGCAAGATGGGCAAGTTCTATTCCGAAAACTGCCTCGTTGACCAACCCTTCGTAAAGGACGACAGCCAGAAGATTTCCCAGGTTATCGGCAATAAGTTCACGGTTGCCCGTTTTGCACGCTTTGAAATGGGCGAGGGACTTGCGAAGAAAAGCGAGAACTTGCAGGATGAGGTTGCTAAACAAATCGAAGCAATGAAGAAATAAGTTAAGGCTTATCTAAGCGGCACACTGCGGCGTTGCGTAAATTTTTTCTAGGGTCATTTACGACAAGTAAACTCCCCGTCGAAAAAATCCCCGCGCCTTGCATTGCACCACTTATCTAAACCTTAGATGGGCTTAGCCTAAATTAAACTTAAATAATTATGGACGCGGTTCGTACGGGCTGCGTCCATTTAATTTGGCAATATTTGTAAATGCGGTTGATTTTTTAGTGCGTATCTGTTATAATATTGCGAAGAAAATATAAATAAACTTTAAGAGGGATAAAATGACGCCTAAGTATAAAAGGGTGCTTATAAAGCTTTCGGGCGAAGCCTTGGCGGGTCCGCAGGGGCACGGGCTGGACGAAGACGTAATTTCAAAGGTTGTCGAACAGATTAAAACCGTTCACGATATGGGCGTGCAAGTTGCCCTCGTTATCGGCGGCGGCAACTTCTGGCGCGGCAGACAGGGCAAGCAGATGGACAGAACCACCGCAGACCATATGGGTATGCTGGCAACGGTTATGAACTCGCTTGCAATGATGGACGCGCTTGAACAGAACGGGATACCCACCCGCGTTCAGACCGCGCTTATTATGACCTCGCTTGCAGAGCCGTTCATTTTAAGAAAGACCTTAAACCATTTCGAAAAGGGGCGCGTAGTTATCATTGCTTGCGGCACGGGCAGCCCGTACTTTTCAACCGATACGGCAGGCGCGCTCAGGGCGTGCGAAATTCAGGCAGACCTTTTGCTTATGGCAAAGAATATCGACGGCATATACGATTCCGACCCCAAGCTGAACCCCAACGCGAAAAAATACGACCATATCAAATATATGGATATTATTAATAACGGCATAAAGGTGATGGATACGACCGCCGCCACGATGTGTATGGAAAACGGCATTCCCGCGCTTGCGTTCGGGCTTGACGAAAAGAACTCGATAGTAAGAGCCGTCTGCGGCGAAAAATTAGGAACTTTAATAGATAATAAATAAAGAAGAGGGGAAATAATTATGATTGATAACGAACAGGTTGAAGAAATACTTTTAATTCTTGACGACAAGCTTACCAAAACCGTAAGCGTTTTAAAGGAAGAATACGCGGCTGTCCGTGCGGGCAGAGCTAACCCCCATATCTTGGATAAGGTTATGGTTGACTATTACGGCGCGCCTACGCCCGTAACTCAGACCTCAAACATATCCGTGCAGGAGGGCAGATGCCTCGTTATCGCGCCTTGGGACGTGTCTCTTTTGAAGGGCATCGAAAAGGCGTTGCAGCAGTCTAATATCGGCATTACGCCGACCAACGACGGCAAGGTTATCCGCCTTGCATTCCCTCAGCTTACCGAGGAGAGAAGAAAAGAGCTTTCCAAGCAAGTTCGTAAAATGGGCGAGGACGCGAAGGTTGCAGAGCGCAATATCCGCCGCGACGCACTTGAACAGCTTAAAAAATTAAAGACCGATAAGGTTCTTTCCGAGGACGAGTATTCGTCTTGCGAAAAGGACGTAGAGAAGGCGGTTTCCGAAGCGGTTGCCGAAATCGACGCGGCAGTTGCGGCTAAGGAAAAGGAGATAATGACCGTTTAATAATGGACGAAAATAAAATTCCCCTGCACATCGGGCTTATAATGGACGGCAACGGCAGATGGGCGAAAAAGCGTCTTATGCCGCGCTCCTTTGGGCACAACGCGGGTATGAACGCGATGATTAAAATTGCCGAGCACGCCAAAGCCCGCGGGGTTAAGTATCTTACGGTTTATACTCTTTCGACGGAAAATCTTCTGCGCCCGCAAGAGGAGCTGGAAGGGCTTTACGGACTTTTCCGCAAATATTTTACCAAGAACGTGCAAAAACTGTATAAAAGCGGCGCGGGCGTAAAGGTGATAGGCGATATCACTGCGCTGCCCGAGGACGTGCAAAGTCTTCTTTCGGACGGCGAAAAGAACTCGCCGAAGGATAGCGCGTTCACGCTTATTTTTGCAATAAATTACGGGGCGCGTTCGGAAATACTTCGCGCTTGCAATCTTGCGGTGGAGCGCGGCGAAAAGCTTGACGCAAGCGGACTTGAAGCTCTTTTGTATACGAACGGCGTACCCGAACCCGACTTGATTATAAGGACGGGCGGGGAGATGCGGCTTTCAAACTTCCTATTATATCAAGCGGCTTATTCCGAGCTGTATTTCACCGACGTGCTTTTCCCCGACTTTGACGAAGCCGAGCTTGACAAGGCTCTTGCAGAGTATGCTAAGCGCGAAAGGCGTTTCGGGAAAATATAAATAATAAACGGCGCAAGCAAAACCACGCTTTTGCGCCCGCGCACTCAATTTGTGGCTATGCCACCTCAGCGCGGGTGAAGTGCCGCAATTATATATTCGTGTGCCCCAAGAGATTGCGGCACAAGGGGCGAGAAGCCCCTCAAAATCACGAAATATTTTACGCGCAGAATAGCGTGAAATATTTGTGAACAGAGGTATCTATTTTGGCAGAACAGACGACACAGGGCAATAAGCCCGTTGAAAACGAAAATAAAAAGAAGGGGCTGACTTCCCTTCAAAAGCGTGTAATTACCGCTATTTGCTACGTTGTGGTTTGGGTAGCGATGTGCGCGCTTAAATGGTGCGTGCCCCAAGGCAACGTGCCCGGCGGTTGGGGTTCTATAGGCTTCGATATGGTATTTACCGCCGTTTCGGTTATCGGCGCATACGAGTTTTTGCGTGCGATAGACCGTTCGGAAAGCGGCATTAACTGCAAAATTTCCACCCCCCAGCGTGCGATAACCATCGCGTTCTGCGCGATGGCGGTGCCCCTTTTCACCGTGGTTGAAATGGCTATGAACGGCGGATTGCTTGCTATGGCTTGCGCGTTTACGGTTTACGTAATGTTCCTTGCCGCAACCTCCGTGTTCGACCACAGAAAAAGCTCGGTAAAAGGCACCATCTACTGCATCTTCTGTATGCTGTACTGCGGCGTGCTTTCAACTTTGCTTTCGGCGATTAACCACTTAGACAGCAACTCTATGGCGGCGATACTTCTCGTATTTATGGTACCCGTGTTAACGGATACGGGCGCGTTCGCCATCGGCAGCTCTTTAAAGAGGTTTATCCCCATGAAGCTTGCGCCCCAGCTTTCCCCCAACAAGACGGTTATCGGCGCGGTTGGCGGAATAATCGGCGGCGTGCTCGGCGCGATAGCGGTATATTATTTAATGTACTGCCTCGGCGGGGTTAACGGACAAATTATCTACACTGGCTTTAACGGCGTTGATTTGACTGTAAGAAGCGAAACCTTCCCCGCGTTGCTCTCGTTCGTGCTCGTGGGACTCGTAACCTCGTTTATGGCGCAGATAGGCGACCTTTTCGAAAGCGCGTTAAAGAGAGAGTGCGGCGTCAAGGATATGGGCAACCTTCTTCCCGGACACGGCGGTATTTTGGACAGATTTGACAGTATGCTGTATTGCAGCGTGGTCGTGTTCATAAGTTTCAGCGTGATTATATAAAAATTTAAAATTAATTAACGGCGCGGGTAAAAATCACGGTTTTTGCCCGCGCAGAAATTATTTTTATATTGTTTCGTTTTTGTCATTAATTAAAAATTTACGGGTATAATAATTATGAAAAAGATTGCTTTATTAGGTTCAACCGGCTCGATAGGCGTTCAGGTTTTAAACGCCGTACGCCGCCACCCCAACAGCTTTAAAATCGTCGCCATGTGCGCTTACAGCGAGTCGCAGGAGTTCACACAGCAAGTAAAGGAATTCTCGCCCGAGCTTTACGCGGCGGCTTCCAAAAGCAAAGCAAAGGCGTTGAAGGTTGCTGAATACAAGGACGCGGATATCGTATTCAACGCGGTCAGCGGGTTTGCGGGGCTGGAATACAGCCTTAGGGCTATCAAGGCGGGCAAAACCCTTGCGCTTGCCAACAAGGAAACCTTGGTCTGCGGCGGCGAGCTCGTAAGAAGGCTTGCCAACATACACGGCGCGGAAATTATCCCCGTTGACAGCGAGCATTCTGCAATTTGGCAGTGTCTTAACTTCGATAGGGAAGCGTCGTTTAAAAAGCTTATTTTAACGGCAAGCGGCGGACCCTTCAGGGGCTACAAGCGCGAACAGCTTGAAAAGGTTACGCCCGAACAAGCACTTAATCACCCCACCTGGCAGATGGGCAAAAAAATCACTATCGACAGCGCGACTCTTTTAAACAAGGGTTACGAGGTTATCGAGGCGCACGAGCTTTACAACGCGCCCTATTCCAAGATAGAAACGGTTATCCAGCCCACGAGCGTGGTGCATTCCCTCGTGGAGTTTGCCGACGGCGGGCTTTTGGCGCAGATGGGTACGCCCGATATGCAAATACCCGTTCAGATGGCGTTGACCTATCCCAAGCGTATGTCTACTGCGGCGCAGCCCTTAAGCTTTAAAAAGGCGCTTTCCGTTGAGTTTATACCTATGACCAAAAAGCAGTTCCCTCTGTTCGACTTGGCTATCAGCTGCGGCAAAGAGGGGGGCACCTTGCCCTGCGCGTTGAACGCTGCGGACGAGGTTGCGGTTAAAGCGTTCTTGGACGGTAAAATAAAGTTCACCGATATCTACGTTACGATTGAGCACGTGCTTTCCACGACCGTGCGTGACGAGCTGGTAAGCTATAAACAGCTTGAAGAGGTCGACCGCACTGCGCGTTGGAAAGCGCAAAAATTTATATATAAAATTTCAAAATAATCCGCGCCGAAAGCCGCGGATAAAGGGATAAATGGGTTTACTTTCAGTTTCCTCGGTTATGTCCACTATAGGCTCGGTTTTGCTTGCAATTTTGATATTGCTCGTAATGATAACCGTGCACGAGTTCGGGCATTACGTCGCGGGCAAAGCGTTAAAATTTAAGATAAACGAGTTTGCGATAGGCTTCGGGCCTAAAATCTTCAAGCGCAAGTCAAAAAAGTCGGACGAGGTTTTCTCTATTCGGCTTTTGCCGCTTGGCGGGTTTTGCGGGTTCGAAGGCGAGGACGGCGTAGACGAGGAAGAGAGCAAGGACAGCTTCACTGCAAAGGCGCCGTGGAAAAGAATTATAGTTCTGCTTGCCGGCCCGTTGATGAATTATTTGCTCGCGCTACTTCTGATTATCGTATCGATGTTTGCGTTCGGTCAACAGGTCTTTAAGGTGGGCGGCGTTGACTGGGGCACGGAAGAAACCGCCGCTGAGTACCAAAAGTACGAAGGGCACAGCCTTGAAGCGGGCGATATGATTTTGGAAGTAAACGGCAAGCGCGTCTATCTTATAACGGACATGATGTCCGCGCTGAAAAATAAGAAGGCAGACGAGCTGGTGCCTATTCTCGTCAACCGCGGTGGGGAGGAGGTTACCGAGGACGTACTTCTCCGCGCTGACTGCGACTTTAAAAACTCTAACGAAACGGGCAAGCTGTGGCGCGCCCTCGGCATAGGCACGGTTCAGCGCGACGACGGCACTTACTGGGACGTGGCTGCGGACAATTACCGTTTGGGGTTCTTCCAGACGATAGGCAGCTCGTTCGTGTATTCGTTTAAAATTGCGGGCACCATCTTCAAGGTTTTGGGCGAGCTGTTGACGGGCAACCTCGGTTTAAGCGCGATGGGTGGACCCGTTACCACGATTAAGCTCACTTCCGAAATTGCCACCCAAAGCGTGCAGTCCTTCTTTGAAATTGCGGCGTATATAGGCGTAAACCTTGCCGTGTTCAACCTGTTGCCGATACCCGCGCTGGACGGCAGCAAAGTTATTTTCTGTTTAATAGAGTGGGTGTTCCGAAAGCCCGTGCCGCGAAAGATTGAGGCGATTATCCATATGGTTGGGTTCGTTTTAATTCTCGTCTTTGCGGTAGTGGTGGATATATTACAATTTGCAAGATGCTGAAAAAGCGCACTGCTTCGTAAACGAAGCAGTGCGCTATATTTTTTGTTAAGTTCAGACGATAAATTGTAATTTAAAAATGACGTTATAGCATATAGCAAGTTAAAAGCACTATGGAAAAATCATATAGACCGTGTCCAATAATAACCGACAACAGCGAGCAGTCTTTTATAAAATATTTGCAATACCCGAACACGCAACCGACAAGAGTAGTGAAAAATACTTGAATCAGACTTCCGTTGATTATATGCCACAGTCCGAACAATACTGCGGCAATCAGCGGCGAAAGCCATTTGCATTTTTTTAACCAAATTTCAAACTGATTCTGTACGTACCCGCGGAATACTATTTCCTCGCAAACCCCCACAAAAAGAATATCTTGTACGGCGGAAACTGCCAAAAAACTTGCGGACGGTTCTGTATGGGAACCGATTATGCTTGTGCCACATAAAATCGGAACGATTCCAAACAGCAGGCACAACACTGCGGCAATACCAAGCCCGATAAGGATTTGTAACCACAGCCTGTGTTTAGTGGGTAGCAGTTTGCTTCCCTGCGCCGTTAGCTTCATAGCAACAACAGCAACTGCCGCAAATGCCGCAATCACGAGCAACGTAAGGCATATTCTTACTGCATATATATCGATTAGCCATACTCCCCAAAGCGAAAACGTCAATCCGACAATCAACGTTAATGCAATGAGAAATATTATGACAGCATATTTACTATCGGCGTTTACGGGGAATATTGATTTTTTCTTTTCGTCCATAGCGTTTCTCCGTTAAATTACTGTTTATCGTAGAATGATTATATCATAAAATCAAAAGAAACACAACGCCACGCCTGATTTTCTGTTTTTAGTTTTCTTCGGGTGCGTTTTCAACGGGTTTGGGTTTAATTAGCGCGTTTGCCTGAATTGCTTTAAGCTGCTTCACGAACGGCTTTACCGTGAAGATTATCACGCCCACGACTATGCATACGAGTGCGTCAACGAACACGAACGAGTTGTAGCCGAGGCTGTAAATCCATACGTTGTCAAGGGTGGAGTATTCCGAGAACGCGAACACTCCCGAAAGGGTGTGGCAAGCAAAGCGGAGGGTAGCGGCGCAAACCGCACCGAGCGCAAACTGCACTTGGGGGAGCTTATCCAGCTTTTTGATTTTCGCAAAGGTGCCCGCCAAGCCCATAGCCGTGAAGGCGAGGGGATAGTCCAAAAGGAACTGTGCGGGATGGATAATCCACGGGTCTTGCACGGCTTGCAGGGTGCCGTAAACGAGCCCCGCCAAAACGCCCTTTCTTACGCCGAAAATGTAGGCGTAAATCATAAGGGGTAAAAGGGATGCGGGCGTAACCGAACCGCCTTGGGGCAGGTCGATGGGCTTTATGTAGGAGAGCGCGAAGCTCATTGCAATGCACACCGCCGCGTAGGAAATAGATTTACTGTCAAAGCCGCGCTTTTCGTTTTTGCCGACGAATATCGCAACCAAAACTATTGCCACAATTATTAAAGCCGAGCAAATATATAAAACCGCGTTTTCGGTAAGCGTTATCACCGCGCCGTTGTTTTCCTCCGCAGTGCCGTGCGCCGAGTAAACTGCAAGGCAAATAAAGGTTGCAATAAACGCCGCAAGGAACAGGCATGCACAGGTCAGGCAGGTTATTTTAAACGCCTTTTTATCAAACAGCGAGGATATATACGCCGCGGCAATTCCGAGAACGGCAACGCCGCCGAGGACGGTGAAGGGGATAAGCACCAGCCCTAAAATTTCGGGATATTCGGCGTAGCCCTTTTCGGCAATCTTTGCGTATTCCAGCGCGAACATACACACTATTACGGTAATCGCAAAACCGCAAGCAATGCCCACGCAGGCGTTTTTAAAGCCTTTAAACGCTTCGGGTTTTTTGAAGTGAACGAGTACGCCCACTGCAATAAGTATCGCAACGAGGGCGAGCGCGGTGTAGAAGAAAACCTTATTCAAAAGGCTTTGCGCGTATTCCGTCCATACTTCTTCGTACAGATAGTACTTCTGCCCGTCGTCGCCGTATTTTATGCGGTCGAAGTACGAGCTTGCAAGGTGTGCAAGAAACATAAAAAACTCCTTCTACCGCCGAAAATTAAAACGCCCCCATAAAAATATGGGGACGCAGAAAAAATCTCTTTGCGCTATCGCTCAACCATTACGTTGCCGATTCAAAGGGTATAATCTCAGCTCGCGCATATACTTCGCATCTCTTTGTCGCGCTTGCGTTTTTGTTTCGGTCATTTACGCATAGTAAACTTCCTCACAAAAGCCGCACGCTCCGCGACATGCTCGTATCTGCACGAGCTTTCGCCGCTTAGTCTGCGTTCGTATATGCGGGCACCCCCGACGGTATTTAATTTATTGTAAAAAAATTATATTATAAATACCGTGCGCTGTCAATTGAATTGTGAGGAGTGGAGGGAGAAAAAATTAACCCCGTGCCAATTCGTCGGCACGGGGCGTATATATTAAATTTTGCTTTTTGAAATCGCCTCCACAGCGGGGCAATAAGCCTTATCGGTTAAAACCGCGCAGAACGACAGCCTGCAAAACGTACGCGCCTAAGGAGTTAGATTTCACCCGTAAAGTGGTACATTGGAGTTTACCTACCTTTTTCTTTCTTTATTCCGGTGCAAGTACCCATTGGTCTTACCTCCCAAAATAAAATTCCTTATAAAGTTTCCTTATCATATAGAGGCGGAGCACCCGCCGAAAAATAACCTTGACCCGCTTTCGCGGCTACGTATCCTTCATATAGCTTACCTCGTATTAATGTTGGTACCTAACATTTTTTGTAAGTTATTTTCTTTTCTGACTTCATTGTACCATATATTTTGCTTTTGTCAAGACCTTTTTTAAAAAAAATTTAAAAAAATGAGCATTTCCAATTTTTGTATGCTATAATGTATCGAACGGAAAAACAGGAGATAAATATGAAAGGTATATTCTATATTGACTCGGGTTTAGGCTTCGTTATAATACTTGCCTTAATTTTATTGTTTACAAAAGTTTTCGGTTTGATATTCAGAAAAATCGGGCTTCCTCAGGTTCTCGGCTACATAATCGCCGGCATATTGATAGGACCCGCTATCTTCGGCGAGCTTTGCGGATTTTCGCTTATCGGCGTTAACAAGGGCAACGGTGCGGAGTACACTTCGCTGTTCCTTTTAAACGGCGTCAACGATAAGGGTGCTTTCTCCGCGGGTACTGACGGGCTTGCCATTTTCTCAAAAATCGGCGTTCTTTTGTTAATGTTCTCAACGGGACTTGAAACAAATTTGCAAGACCTTAAAAAGACGGGCGTTGCCGCAATACTTATTGCGTGCGCGGGCGTATTCGTGCCTATGGCTTTGGGCACCGTAATTTCCCTTCCCTTCGGCGACATCGGGCTTGGCACCGAACACATTTTCAACAGCTTGTTTATCGGTATGATTTTGACTGCGACCTCCGTTGCAATAACCGTTTCGGTTTTGAAGGAGCTTGGCAAAATCAATACTAAGCTCGGCACGACTATAGTTTCCGCCGCGATTATAGACGACGTTATCGGCATAGTGCTTTTATCCGTAGTTACGGGTATTGCAAAGGCAAGCGCGGGCGAGGCGGTAGCCGTTACCGACTTTGCATCGTTCAAAGCGCAGTGGTGGGGAACGCTTATTATGATAGTTGCGTTCTTCGTAGTTGCTATTTTAGGCGGCTGGGGTATTTCCAAAATCTTCAAATGGATAGATAAGAAATGGCCCACTACGCGCCGTATTCCTATTTTCTCACTCGCGGTATGCTTTATATACAGCTGGGTTGCGGAAGAAATTTTCGGCGTTGCGGATATAACGGGCGCGTTCCTTGCGGGCGTAGTTCTTTCAACCGTACACCGCGCAAGCGAATACACGAATAATAAAATAGAAGTCAACACCTACACGATGTTTGCACCCGTGTTCTTTGCGAATATCGGTATAAGCAATATTTCGTTCATGGGTATGAGCGGAATGGTCATTCTCTTAGCCGTTCTTGCGGTTTTGATGGGGCTCATCGGCAAAATCATCGGCTGCGGCGCGGTTGCAAAGGGCTTCAAGTACGGTTGGCGTGAAAGCGCGATTGCGGGCGTTGGCATGATGGCGCGTGGCGAGGTTGCTTTAATAGTTACCCAAACCGCTATTGACGCTGGGCTTGACAAACAGTTTATGATAATGACGGTGCTTTTGATTTTGGTTTCGTCTATCTTAACGCCCATACTTTTAAAGGTTCTGTACGGCAAGGATAAGAACAAGGGTGAACCCGCAACGGAAGGCGGCGAGGCTCCCGCCCCCGAAGGCGAGGTCAGCGATACGCCATTGGCGGAAAACCTTGGCGTAGGCGAAGAAGCAAATAAATAAATTAAAGCCGCACGGCGTATTGCCGTGCGGCTTTCGTTTGATTTTTACCTAGATAGCATCCAGTTCTTCACTTCTTCACGCTCGATAGGCGTGATGTTTTCGGTTGGATATTTTGACAGTGGTCCGCCGTTGGTGTAGATAAAGTACTTTCCGTCGCTCGTTATATACAAAGTCTCTTCATAGCCGTCAGGGTCGCCGGGTTTACCAAACGTAAATTTTTTATCAACGGTGGAGGTCGCGGTGTCGTAAAGAATATCGTCTATTACTCTACTCATAGGTCGTAACTCCCTTAACGTGTTAAATTTTATCATATTGAAAAATTTAAGTCAATTTATAGACTTTTGTGTAATTTTTGACAAGTTATTTGTTAAAAACTAAATTTTAATGTTAAATTCGTTATAAAATTACTTAAAATTCGCCACAACGTAAAGTAAAAATACTTGACAAAGCATAATCACGGTTGTAAAATAAAACGGTAAAAACTATGGACAAAGTTTCTTTTATAGCACTGTGGGACGCATACCGCGGGCTTTTGACGCCCACCCAGCAAGAGATAACGGATATGTATTTCAACCTTGATTTGACCCTTTCGGAGATAGCCGACGAAAAGGGAATAACGAGGCAGGGCGTTTCCGAGTGCTTGAAAACCTGCAAAAAACAGCTTGAAGAATACGAAGAAAAGTTGGGCTTTGTCAAAAAACTAAGTGAAATAAGCTTGCAAGTTTCTTTTACGGCAACTGATATCGGCAAGTGGGCGGAAGCCTTTATGCACGCTCACCCCGAATATACTCAAGATATTGCACGGCTTTTGGCTATACTCGATAAGGAGGTATGATGGGAGCGTTTTCATCACTGTCTGAAAGATTAAACCACATATTTTCCAAGCTTACGAAGCGCGGCAGACTTACCGAGCTTGAAATAAAGACGGCGATGCGCGAGGTGCGCGTTGCCCTTTTGGAAGCCGACGTCAACATTCAGGTTGCCAAAGAGTTCTGCCGTGAAGTTTCCGAAAAGGCCGTGGGGCAAGAAATTTTAAAAAGCCTTAACCCCGCACAGCAGGTTATTAAAATAGTTAACGAAGAGCTTATCGCGTTGATGGGTTCTACCAACCAAAAGTTAAATATATCACCCAAGCCCCCTACGGTTATAATGATGTGCGGCTTGCAGGGCGCGGGCAAAACCACTATGTGTGGCAAGCTTGCCGTAAACTTGAAAAAGAGTGGCAAAAAGCCCCTTTTGGTCGGGTGCGATATTTACCGCCCTGCGGCGATAAACCAGCTAAAAGTAGTCGGCGGTAAGGCGGGTGCTGAGGTGTTCGAAAAGGGCACGCAAAACCCCGTTAAGACCGCGAAAGAGGCGGTTGAGTACGCACGCTCGATGGGCTACGATACCGTAGTTATCGATACGGCGGGCAGACTTGAAATTGACGAGCCGCTGATGCAAGAGCTTGAAAACATCAAAAAGACGGTTGACGTTTGCGAAATTCTTCTTACCGTCGACAGCATGATGGGACAAGTTGCCGTAAACGTTGCAAAGACCTTTAACGAAAGGCTTGAGGTTACGGGCGTAATTTTGACCAAGCTTGACGGCGATACCCGCGGCGGTGCGTGTCTTTCTATAAAAGCCGTAACGGGCAAGCCCATTAAGTTTATAGGCGTTGGCGAAAAGCTGACCGATTTAGAGCCATTCTATCCCGACAGAATGGCGTCGCGTATCCTTGGAATGGGCGACGTTTTAACGCTTATCGAAAAGGCGCAGGAAGTAGTTTCCGAAGAACAGGCAAAGGCAATGCAGAAAAAAATGCTTGAAAACACCTTTACCTTGGAGGACTACCTCGTCCAGTTCGAAAGCATGAAGAAGATGGGCGGTGCCCAAGCGTTGCTTTCGATGATGCCGGGTATGGGCGGCAAGGTGAAAGCCGAGGACATTGACGAGAAAAAAATCGAACGCACAAAGGCGATTATCCAGTCAATGACCCAGAAGGAAAGGGTTGAGCCGGCGATTATAAACTCGTCCCGCAAAAAAAGAATTGCCGCAGGCAGCGGCACAAGCGTGCAGGAGATTAATCAGCTATTAAAGCAGTTCGAACAGACTAAGCAATTAATGAAGCAACTCAGAAGCGGCAAACGCAGATTACCCTTTTAAATAAATAATAATTAAAATTTTTATATAAACAGGAGAATAAAAAAATGGCAGTTAAAATGAGACTTACGAGAATGGGCGACAAGAAGAGCCCCTTCTACCGTGTAGTGGTTATCGATTCGAGAAAGGCGCGTTCGGGCGAGTATATCGACAAAATCGGTTACGTTGACCCCCTCAAGACCCCCGCTGAAATCAACATCGACGTTGAAAAGGCTAAGGCTTGGCTTGCAAAGGGCGTTCAGCCTACCGAAACGGTTAAAAGCTATCTCGTAAAGGTTGGCGCAATGGAGCAGAGCAAAAAACTCTCCGCACCTAAAACCAACGACAAAAAGAAGAAGGACTAAGTTTAACCTCATATATACGGCACACTGCGTCGTTGCACTTGCGTTTGCCTAGGGTCATTTACGGATAGTAAACTCCCCGTCGGCAAGCCGCGTGCGCCTAGCATTGCACCGCATCTCTGAGGTTTTGATGGGCAATTGATTTAGATTGTCAAAGATATTTTGGAGCATTTTATGAATGAAAAAATTCTTGATTTAATTAAGTACGTGGTTGAAACCTTCGCTGAAAAGAAAGACCAAATCAAGTACGAGGTCGAAGAGAAAGAGAACGTTATAGAGGTTACCGTTCTTTTGGACGAAAGCGATATGGGTAAGGTTATCGGCAAGCAAGGCAAAATTGCCAAGGCTTTAAGAACGCTGGTTTCTTCTTCCACGCCCCGCAGCTCTAAGCGTTATGCGGTAGAAATTAAAGAAAATCAAAACTAATTTTTAGTGGCGCAATTTGTTTGCGCCACTATAAAATTATTAAAACGCATATAAGCGTCGTTATGCTGCGTCGCGCTTGCGTTTTGTTTTGGTCGTGTACGCCAAAGTACACTCCCTGCAACAAAGCCGCACGCTCCTTGCCTAACTCGCTTCTCTGCATTTTAGAGTTACAGTTATTACGGGGTTGTATGGATAACAAATTGACGGTTGCAACGATTTTAAAGCCGCAGGGTATACGCGGCGAGGTCAAGGTTAAAGCGCTTTGCGACAGTGCGGAAGACTTAAAGGGCTTAAAGCGCGTATTCATCGGCGGCGTGGAATACGGCGTTCTCAGCGTGCGCGCACAAGGCGAAGTGGGCTATATCGCTTTAAAGGGAGTTTTCGACAGGAACGCTGCCGAGCTTCTTCGCGGCAAGGATATCGACGCGCTGCGTGAAGATATGCCGCCTTTGCCCGAAGACCGCTTCTATATTGCCGACCTTACGGGCTGCGCCGTCGTTACTTCTTCGGGCGAGGAAATCGGAGAGGTCGTCTCGGTTACCCCCGCAAGAACGGATATTTACACCCTTCAAACCCCCAAAGGCGAAGTAAGCTTTGCCGCAGCGGAGGGCGTTATAGAAGAAGTGGATATCCCGAACAAAAAAATTACAGTCAACAAAAAAAGGTTCAAGGAAGTTTCGGTTTGAAAATTACCGTTCTAACGCTGTTCCCCGATATGTTTGCTCCCTTGAAAGAGAGCATAGTCGGGCGTGCAGTAAATTCGGGAAAACTGAATATCGATATTATAAATATACGCGACTTTGCCGAAAACAAGCACTTAAAGTGCGACGATTATCCCTTCGGCGGGGGCGCGGGTATGGTCATGCTTCCTCAGCCCATTGCCTCCGCAATCGAGGCGGTTGACCCCGACCACAAGGCAAGGCGCATTTACCTTTCGCCAAAGGGTGAAACCTTCAAGCAAGAAAAGGTTTTCGAATTATTAAACTACGACCACTTAATTCTTCTCTGCGGGCACTACGAGGGCATTGACCAGCGCGTAATAGATTTGTATATCGACGAGGAAATTTCCATCGGCGACTACGTTCTGACGGGCGGAGAGCTACCCGCTATGGTCGTATGCGACTGCGTTGCTCGCTACGTTGACGGCGTGATTTCGGACGGCTCTTTGGTGGATGAAAGCTTTTCGGGCGGCGGGCTTGAATACCCGCAATACACCCGCCCCGCCGAATTCAAGGGGCTTAAAGTGCCCGAGGTGCTTTTATCGGGCGACCACAAAAAAATAGACGAGTGGAGGAAGGCGGAGTCTGCAAAGCTAACGGCTGACCGCCGACCCGACCTCACGGGCGGTGAAAAGAGATGAAAACTATTCAGTGGTTCCCCGGGCATATGACCAAGGCGATGCGCATGATGGAAGCGCACCTTTCCTTGGTGGACGGAATTATCTTCGTTCTGGACGCAAGGTGCCCCGCTGCATCGTTCAACCAAAGGCTTAAAAAAATGGCGGGCAGCAAGCCCGTTTTATACGTTTTGAACAAGGGCGATTTAGCCGACGAGCGGGTTGATAATTTATTGAAAATTATTAAATCTTCGGGCGCGCAAGCCGTCAAGATAAACGCAGTGAATGCGGGTTCAAAGAGGGATATTACGGGGGCAATCGAAAAATTGGTTGCCGAAAAGCGAGAGCGTGCGCTTGAAAAGGGCTACAACAAGGTTTTCCGTTTTATGGTTGCCGGCGTGCCCAATACGGGGAAGTCGACGCTTATAAATCTGCTTGCGGGCAGCAAGCGTGCGGAAACGGGCGACAAGGCGGGCGTAACCCGCGGCAAGCAGTGGATAAGGTGCGACGGGTTCGAGCTTTTGGATACCCCCGGCACGATGCCGCCTGCGTTTGAAAACCAGCGGCTTGCAATTCACCTTGCGTACGTCGGAAGCGTGAACGACGACATACTCGACATGGACGATATCGCGCTTGCACTTTTGGAAGAGCTTGCCGAAAAGTACCCCCAAAGACTGCTTGAAAGATACGGTATTGAGGGCGGTACACCCCTTAATATGCTTGAAACAGTGTGCGAAAGGCGGCAATTTTTGCTCCGAGGTAGGGAGTACGATTACGAGCGTGCGGAGCGTGCCGTTATCGACGATTTCCGCAAGGGCAAGCTGGGCAGAATAACCCTTGATACGCCAGACGATTTAAAGGATTTGAAGTTTTAAATGGACAAGCTGAAATACGAAAGAGAATTAAATTCACAGGGCTATAAATATATTTGCGGCGTTGACGAGGTGGGCAGAGGTCCCTTGGCGGGTCCCGTCGTGTGCGCGGCGGTAATTATGCCCCTTGACGATATTATAGAGGGCGTTGACGACAGCAAAAAATTAAGCCCCAAAAAGCGGGAATATCTTGCCGGGGAAATCACGAAAAAAGCGATTGCCCACGCAATATGCCGCATCGAACCGCAGGTTATCGACGAAATCAACATTTTGGAAGCCACCAAGCTTTGCATGAAAAACGCCATTGAAAGCCTAAATATAAAGCCCGATTTCGTGCTTGTGGACGGCAATATGACGCTGGATATAAGTATCCCCCAGCAGAGCCTGATAAAGGGTGATTATAACAGTTATTCCATAGGCGCGGCGTCTATTATCGCAAAGGTGTACCGTGATAACCTTATGGACGAGTACGCCGAGGTTTACCCCGAATACGCCTTTAAAGAGAATAAGGGCTACGGCACGAAAAAGCATATAGACGGAATTTTAAGCGCGGGATTGTGCCCCATTCACCGCAAATCTTTTACTAAAAAATGGCAGAAGTAAACAAGAATATAAAGCTCGGAAAAACGGGCGAACGGCAAGCGCAAAAATACTTAAAAAAGTACGGTTGGACTATCCTTGAAACCAACTGGCGGAACCCTTTCGGCGAGGTAGATATCATCGCAAAAAAGGGTGAAGTTATCGCCTTTATCGAGGTAAAAACGAGGCTTTCCGACGCGTACGGCGCACCGTCCGAAGCGGTGCAAAAAACGCGGAAACTCAAATATATTCGGGGGGCAAACTATTATTTTTGCAACAAAAATATCGATTGCACCGTGCGCTTCGACATAATAGAAATTTATAAGGGTGAATTAAACCATATAGAGAACGCCTTCACGGCGTAGCATAAGGAGGGAAATTAAATGGAAAAAAGGGCTTACGAAATTTTATCAAAGGCGACGAGGGACGTATCCATAAGCGTTATTCCGGGGCACTTTGCGACTAGGCACTCGCACGTCAACTATTGCGTCGATATGACGAAGGTCAAGTCGGAGCTTGACGCGTCCAAGGCGACGGCAAAGCTTTTCTGCGACGCGTTGGGTGCAACCCCCGTCGACACGATTATCACGCTTGACAGAATGAAGATGGTGGGCGCGTTCATGGCGCACTACCTTTCCAATACTTACATAAACAAGGGACAGAACATCGCGGTTATTTCCCCCGAAATTTCGGGCGAGAAGCTGCTGCTTCGCGATAACTTCCTCTCTTACTTCAAGGGCAAGCGCGTAGTGCTTTTAACGGCTTCCGCTACGACGGGTAAGGACGCAAACAGCATTATAGAGGGGTTGAGCTACTACGGCGGTATTCCCGTTGCGGTGGTCAGCGTGTTCGGCGGCGACTTCGCGTGCCCCGTGCCCGTATACAAGCTTTTCGGGCTTGAAGATATCCCCGATTATTCGTCAAGCTCCCCCGTGGACTGCCCTTTGTGCCGCCAAGGCGTAAAGGTGGACGCGGTTATAAATTCCTACGGTTACAGCAAGATTATTTAAAAAATGGCGTGATTTAACTTACATATATAATATGTATAGTAAAACGGCGTAAATAGTTTTGTGAAAATTGCGACACACCCCTTAAAAAGAGTTGCATTTTAGTTTTTTATTTGATAATATTAATCTCGACTTCGGACAGTCCTCTGCTTAAAGCGTAAGCAAGAATGTCTTAATATTACGGAGGTTTTTTATGAAAGGTTTAGTTGAAGCCATTGAAAACGAGGGTATGAAAAAGGAAGTGCCCGTATTCAACGTAGGTGATACGGTTAAGGTCGGCTTCAAGGTTATTGAAGGAACTAAAGAAAGAATTCAGAACTTTGAAGGCGTTGTTATCGCTAAAAAACACGGCGGAATAAGGGAGAGCTTCACGGTAAGAAGACTTTCTTTCGGCGTAGGCGTTGAAAGAACTTTCCCCTTACATTCCCCCAAGATTGCCTCGATAACCGTGGTTAAGCGCGGTAAGGTAAGGCGTGCAAAGCTTTATTACTTGCGCGGACTTACAGGCAAGGCTGCAAAGATAGCAGAAATCAAGTAATTAAAAAAAGCTCCCGCTATGCGCGGGAGCTTTTAATTTACCTAAGAAGGATTAGCCTATGTTATCCAAAATAACGAGTTTTGCGCTTTGCGGGCTTGACGGGGTTCCCGTTGAGGTGGAAACCGACATTAACAAAGGTATGGTTTCGTACGACTTGGTCGGGCTTCCCGATGCGGCGGTAAAAGAGAGTAAGGAGCGCGTGCGTTCGGCAATTAAGAACACCGGTCTTTTATTCCCCGTAAACAAAATCACGATAAACCTTGCCCCTGCGGATATAAAGAAGGAAGGCTCCCAGTACGATTTGCCGCTTGCAATAAGTATTTTAATTGCGGGCAACCAGCTGACGGTAAAGGCGGACGGAACGGTCTTTTTGGGCGAGCTTGCGCTGGACGGTACGCTGCGCCCCGTTACGGGTATTCTGCCCATTCTAATCTCTGCCAAAGCCAAAGGTTATACACGCTTCGTCGTGCCCGCGGCAAACGCCAACGAGGCAAGCTATATCGAAGGCTTAACCGTATTTGCCTTGAACAGTTTAAAGGAAGTAGTTGACCTTCTCACTGGCGAGCAGACCTTCAGCCCGTTATCGCAGCGCAGCTTTAAAGCGGCTGTAAGCGCGCAAAAATACAATTACGATTTATCCCTCGTCCGCGGTCAGAAGATAGCCAAGCGCGCCTTGGAAATAGCCGTGGCGGGCGGACACAATATTCTGCTTGCGGGTCCTCCCGGTACGGGCAAAACTATGCTTGCCAGGTGCATACCTACCATTATGCCAGATATGACCTTCGAGGAGGCTTTGGAGGTTACCAAAATTCATTCCGTTGCGGGCAGCCTTACCGAGGAAGGAATAGTTTCCTTGCGCCCGTTCAGAACGCCCCACCATACTTCAACGGTTGTCGCGCTTTGCGGCGGCGGCAACACCAAGGTTCATCCCGGTGAAATTTCCATGGCGCACAAGGGCGTGCTGTTTTTGGACGAGCTGCCCGAGTATACGAGAAGAACTCTCGAATCTCTCCGCCAACCCCTTGAAGACAAGGTTATAACGGTTGCGCGTGCGGGCGGTGCGGTTACCTTCCCCGCGGACTTTATGCTTTGCGCAAGTATGAACCCTTGCCCTTGCGGCAACTACGGCTCGGCAACGCTTGCTTGCAGGTGTACGCCCGCGCAGGTCCATAAATACAGAAGTAAAATCTCGGGCCCGCTTTTGGACAGAATTGATTTACAAGTTGAAGTCGACGGCGTCAAGTACGAAGATTTGTCGGGCGAAAGCAACGAGGAAAGCAGCGCGGAAGTAAAGAAAAGGGTTGAAACGGCGCGTGCCGTACAGCGCGTGCGGTTTGAGGGCGAGGGAAACCTCGTCAACGCGAATATGGGCGAAAAGCAAATTAAAAAATATTGCCGTCTTACGCCCGAGTGCGAAGAAGTTTTGCGTACGGCGTTTGAAACGCTTCACCTGTCTGCGCGTGCGCGTTCGAGAATTATAAAGGTTGCAAGGACTATTGCAGATTTAGATTTTTCGGAACAAATCAAGCCCGAACACATTCTGGAGGCGGCGTCTTACAGAAGCTACGAGGCGAACAGTTGAACTACACCGATGAAGAAATAAATTTAATAACGCTTTACTCCTTCGAGGAACTGACCGACGCGCAAAAAAGGCTGTGGCTTTTAGATTTTGAGAAACGTGAAGAAAGTTTGATTAAAAGTCTTACAGCGGGCGTATATAATAAAGTAAAGGCAAATTTTTACGACGATGCCTACCGCGGCAAGGTTTTAGCCGAGCTCGACAAGGCGGGCGTAAGGTGCGTAACCTATTTTTCAAAGGAATATCCGCAAAGCCTTAAGCGTATCGATACGCCGCCCTTGGTTTTATATTGTAAGGGCAATTTAAGCCTTTTAAACACGGAGTGTTTTTCGGTAGTTGGTTCAAGGCGCACCTTGCCGCAGATTTTAAAGCTGTGCAAAAATACTGCAACCGAGCTTACCCGCCACTTCACCGTGGTTTCGGGCATTGCCGACGGCGCGGACGCGGCAGCGCTTGCGGGCGCGCTTGAAAGCGGTAAAGTAATCTCGGTTTTGGCTTACGGGTTTAACTATTTCTATCCCGCGGAAAACAAACCGCTTATAGAAAAGGTTGCAGCTAAGGGGCTCGTTATCACCGAATACCCGCCTGAAACCGCCCCGCAAAAGTTTCTTTTCCCCGCCCGTAACAGAATTATTGCGGGACTTTCCAAGGGAACGCTCGTCGTTTCGGCGGGCAAAAAGAGCGGCGCGCTTATAACCGCGAACAAGGCGGCGGAATACGGAAAAAAGCTGTTTGCTTATCCCTATACGGTCGGCGTTGCCTCGGGTGA
This sequence comes from uncultured Clostridia bacterium, assembly GCA_947176485.1. Classification (GTDB taxonomy): domain Bacteria; phylum Bacillota; class Clostridia; order Christensenellales; family Borkfalkiaceae; genus Coproplasma. The sequence continues at coordinate 23,179 of CAMWQS010000005.1, forward strand.
AGGTTGCAATTTGCTACTTAAACACGTCGCTACCCTCGTGGAAAATACACTTGACATATTCGATTATTTTGGGTTAGACTTTAATCCGCAACCCACGATTGAGCTTTCCGACGAAGAGAAAACCTTGCTGGAAGCTATCCGTGAGGCGGGGGAAGCGTTTATTCCTCAGCTTGCCGAAAAGTTAGGCACCCAGCCCTTCAAGCTTATCCCCACGATTTCTAAATTGGAAATCAAGGGGTTAATCGCTCGGTTGGGTGGCAACAGATTTTCAGCAATTTAATTAGTTTACACAATTCCGCATAAAGGAGTTTTTCTATGGATTTAATTATCGTAGAGTCGCCGTCCAAGGCGAAAACCATTTCAAAATATTTAAAGGGCAAGTACCGCGTTGACGCGTCCGGCGGGCACGTAAGGGACTTACCCGAAAAGACTTTGGGCGTAAAAATAACCGAAAATTTCGAACCCAAGTACGAGATTACGCCCACCAAAAAAGAGATTATAAGAAGGCTTGCGCAAGAGGCTAAAAAGAGCGGCAAAGTCTATCTTGCAACCGACCCCGACCGCGAAGGCGAGGCGATAAGCTGGCACTTGCAGACCGTTTTAGGCTTGGACGAAAACGCGGCAAACCGTATCGAGTTCAACGAAATTTCCCCTGCGGCGGTGCAGAACGCGCTTAAAAACCCGCGCAAGATAAATATCAACCTCGTTGACGCACAGCAAGCGCGCAGGGTTTTGGATAGGCTTGTGGGCTATAAGCTTTCGCCCCTTTTGAATAAGCGTATTCAAAACGGGCTTTCTGCGGGCAGGGTTCAGTCGGTTGCCCTTCGTCTTATCGTGGACAGAGAGCGCGAAATTCAAGCCTTTAAGCCCGAAGGCTATTGGCTGTTGAACGCTTACCTTCAAGATACAAGCAAAGCTTACGCGCCCTTTAAAGCCGTTTACCAGTTGAAGAAAACGGGTGAAAGCGTTCCCGCAGAGGTTGCCGAAGAAATCGAAAAGCAAGTAAAAGCGGGCAAATTCCAAGTTACCAAGGTTAAAAAGGGCATAACCAAGCAACACGCGCCCGCGCCTTTCACAACTTCTTCATTGCAACAAGACGCGTCTAACAAGTTCGGAATGACTTCCCCCGAAACGATGCTCATCGCCCAGCACCTTTACGAAGGTATGGACGTAGGCGGCGACCACATCGCGCTTATAACGTATATCAGAACGGACTCCGTCCGCGTTTCCAAGGAGGCGCAGGATAACGCCATTGCGTTTATTAAGACCACTTACGGCGAAGAATTCGTTCCCGAAAAGCCCAACTTCTACGCAACCAAAAAGGGCGCGCAAGACGCACACGAGGCTATCCGCCCCATCAACCTTGCCGTTACCCCCGCAAGCGTAAAGAACTGCTTGGATAAAAAGCACTACAATATCTACAAGCTCGTGTACGACAGATTTATCGCTTCGCAGATGGCGGAGGCGCAGTATAACTCTATGCAGATAGAAACCGAGTGTGCGGGCTACACCTTCAAGGCTAGCGGCAAGTCACTTCTTTTCACGGGCTATACCGCGGCTTATCAGGACGCGCAAAAGGAAAAGGAGGACGAGGAGGAAACCTCAAAACTTCTTCCCCCGTTGAACGAGGGCGATATGCTTGATTTGAACGATTTCGTCAAAGAGCAGAAGTTCACCAAGCCCCCTTACCGCTATACCGATGCGTCGCTCGTAAAGGCGATGGAAGAAAAGGGCATCGGCAGACCTTCGACATACGCTTCGATAATCTCGGTATTGAATAAAAGAAAGTACGTCGAAAAGGACGGTAAGTATATGGTGCCCACCGAAGTCGCGTACTCCATAACGGATATGCTGTTGAAGTATTTCACGGACATTATGGACGTCGGCTTCACCGCGCATATGGAGGACGAACTCGATAAAATCGAGGACGGCGGCTGCGACTGGCACAAAATAATTGCGGACTTCTACCCCGGTTTTGCCGAACAGCTTAAAACCGCGTCAACCGACGGCGACGAGGAAACGGAAGAAATCTGCGAAAAGTGTGGCAGCGTCATGATAAGAAGGATAGGCAAATACGGCAAGTATCTTGCTTGTTCAAACTACCCCAACTGCTCCAACATAGTCAGCGAAAGCGACGTTGAAATTTCCCCCATGCGTTGCCCCAAGTGCGGCGCGAACATGGTCGTAAAAAGCGGCAAGTTCGGCAAATTCCTTGCTTGCCCCAACTATCCCGAGTGTTCGTCCATTCTTCCCATAGACGCCGAACCTACGGACGAAAAGTGCACCGAGTGCGGCACTAATATGCTGTTAAAGCACGGCAAGTACGGCAAGTATTTGGAGTGCCCCAAGTGCGCCTCAAAGCGCCCGTTTATTTCCAAGGAACCCGTAAAAGAGGGCGACAAGACGGAAGGAAAATGCCCCGAGTGCGGTAAGCCTATGCGCAGGATGTCGTCAAAGTCGGGCAAAATCTACTTCGGCTGCACTGGTTACCCCGAGTGCAAATTTTTAAGCTGGGACGTACCCACGGGCGACAAGTGCCCCAAGTGCGGCAAGTTCCTTATAAAGAAGAGCGGTAAGATAAGGTGCTCCGATAAGGACTGCACCTATTCCGTCGATATACCCGAAAATGAAGATTGAGGTAATAGGCGCGGGGCTTGCGGGCTGTGAGGCGGCGTACTACCTTGCAGAGCGCGGCGTTGAAGTCGTTTTATACGACATAAAGCCGAAGTCGTTCACGCCCGCCCATTCGGATAAAAACTTTTGCGAGTTGGTCTGTTCCAACTCCTTAAAGGGCAAGGACCCTTATTCAAACGCGTGCGGACTTTTAAAGGAAGAAATGCGCGTTTTGGGTTCGCTTTCTATGGAGGCGGCGGAGCAAACCTCCGTACCCGCGGGCGGCGCGCTTGCCGTCGATAGGGAAAAGTTCGCCTCGTTCGTAACCGATAAAATCAAGCAAAATAAGAATATATCAGTCGTCTGTAAAGAGGTGGAAAAGGTACCCGAAAGCTGGTGCATAGTCGCCACGGGTCCCTTGACCACGGACAAGCTATCTTGCGGTATTTCAAGCATATGTGGGGGGCAATTGCACTTTTTTGACGCTTCCGCCCCCATAGTTTCAAGGGAAAGTATCGATTTTTCTCACGCCTTTTTCGGCGACAGATACGGCAAGGGCGGGGACGATTACGTCAACTGCCCGCTTAATAAAGAGGAATACGAAACTTTCGTAACCGAGCTTCTAGCCGCAGAGAAAGCCGTATTGCACGATTTTGACAAGCGTGAAATTTTCGAAGGCTGTATGCCTTTGGAGGTTATGGCTTCCCGTGGGTTTGAAAGTCTTAGGTATGCAAATTTTAAGCCCATAGGGCTTAAGGATAAGGACGGCAACCGTTTTTACGCCGTTTTGCAGCTTCGTAAAGAGAATACGGACGGCACGGCTTACAACCTCGTGGGTTGTCAAACCAACTTAAAATGGGGCGAACAGAAGCGCGTATTTTCACTTATCCCCGCCCTGAAAAATGCGGAATTTTTGCGCTACGGAGTTATGCACCGCAATACTTTTATAAATTCACCCACTTGTTTAAACGCCGATTTTTCGTTAAAATCTAACCCTCAGGTTTTCTTTGCGGGGCAAATTACGGGCGTTGAAGGCTACGTTGAATCAGCCGCGAGCGGGCTTCTTGCCGCCGTTCATCTCTATGAAAAGCTGCAAGGCCGCACGCCTAAAATTCCCGATAATACCACCGTTTTAGGCGCGTTATCGGCACATATATGGGGGTCTACCGATAATTTTCAGCCGATGAACGCAAATTTCGGTATATTAAAACCTGCCGAAAAATTGATAAAAGACAAAAAGCAACGCTACGCGTATCTTGCTCAACGCGCCCTCGACAGCATCAAAGCGTACAAAGAAAGCTTATGATAAGTTTAGATAAAAGACAGCCTAAATACTTATATAAATTAAACGTTGCACTAGTCGTGTTTTTTATTTTGTGGTTCGCGTTGGGTGTTCCGCCTATGGTAGCCGTAGGCTGTATTTACGACGAAAGCGCAATTACTTATATAGTAATGGCGTGTACATTCGCCGTATTTTTCATAGGGCTTGCAATTTTCATTATAATAGATAAAAAGCTACATAGACGGTTTATAAACGAGCGCACCACCCAGCTTGAAGAAGAATTTTGCGATATGCCTTTTGAAGAGGCTGAGCGCATTTTAAAGGAAAACGGATTTATAACCGACGCAGGTTTTATAATTGATAACCCCGACGTTTTCGGTAACGAGGTTGTACCCTTTGAAGACGCGCTGATTAATTTCTGTTTTTTGCAACTCACTTTCGGTATCGATATGGATATCGAGCTATACAGAGTCGACGGTGAATTTGGGGGGATAATCAAATTAGACCGCCCGCTGTATAATTTTCTTGCAAATAAAGATACGAAACTTAAAAACAACTTCGCCTTTAAATTGCTTATAAACGACAAAAAAGAATTTGCTAAATATGCTTTAAATTACAACGGAATGTTTAAAGTATATTACAGAAGTTAGTTTCAATAAGCGCAAAAGGGTTTAAATTAAAGTATAAGAAAAATTTTTTAAGAAGGTTTAATAATGGTTGAATTTCACGCAACGACTATTTGCGCCGTAAAAAGAAACGGCGAAACGGCTATCGCGGGCGACGGACAAGTTACCATGGGCGAAAGCGTAATTTTCAAAAACTCCGCCCAGAAGGTTAGAAGAATTTACGGCGGCAAAGTTATCTTGGGTTTTGCGGGCTCGGTTTCGGACGCGTTTTCTTTAAGTGAAAAGTTCGAAGGTATGCTCAACAAATTCTCGGGTAACCTTATGCGTTCGGCGGTAGAGCTTGCCGAGCTTTGGCGTTCGGATAAAGCCGTAAGAAAGTTAGAGGCGTTAATGATAGTCGCCGACAAGGATACGCTTTTAATCGTTTCGGGCACCGGCGAAGTAATCGAGCCGGACGACGGTATTGCGGCAATAGGCAGCGGCGGCAACTACGCGTTGGCTGCTGCGCGTGCGCTGTATCAGAACACCGACTTCACCGCCGCGGAAATCGCAAAGAAATCGTTGAAGATAGCAAGTGAGATTTGCGTCTTTACAAACGATAATATCAAATGTGAAGTAATTTGAAAATAATAAACGGCGCAAGCAAAACCACGCTTTTGCGCCCGCGCACCCAATTTGT
>CAMWQS010000006.1 GCA_947176485.1 uncultured Clostridia bacterium
CATCAAAACACTTGGCGCAATTATTTCTAATATTTTTTAATCTATCTAAAGCAGAGGGATGAGAAGCCTGTTTACCTGGAAAGCCAAGATTGCATTCAATCAAATGAAAAAGCACAAAAATTTCTATATACATTGCTAAATTAATTTGGTTATTTTTCTTATTTACCATAGTATGTAACCATTTTACCGCTTGAATATCTGCTGCATACTCTTTTTCTTGCTCTGTAGTATTCGCACCATACAAAAAGTTTTTGATAGAAAAGTCTTCTGATATAGAAATTCCATCAAAATGATTTAAATAAATATGTGCTAACTCATGAGCTAATATAAATTGTTCGTTTGCAATCGTTAAAATAGTGATTATTAACGAACTTTCATGCGGTATCTTTTCCTTAGGATAAATTGGTAATGTCTTGTTAGAGTTAGGCGTTAAATAGCAATCGATAAGTGGAGCATAATATCTCGCAAATCCTTGAATGTCAGCGCCATCTATTATTTCTTGAGCGGACACAAATTGAATCTCGCGGTAAGAGTGTATTAAAGCTAACAATCTTTCATTTAAAGTGACCAGATATTCCCCGTTGTCCGCCTTTTTTGAAAAGGCATTAATAGAAGCAATAGGAACGATTTTTATTAATGTTGAATCAAAGACCCTTCTTTCATCGATAGACATAGATGATAATAGCGGCTCGGCAAGAATTGTATTTGCATAATCAAATTTTTCAAATATAGGAAGCAATTCTTTATATGTTTTTCCATATCTATCAATAAAAATATCGTCTCTATCACAACTTACAGTTACGGTAGATAGGATGTTTTCATAAATCTCTTTTGCCGTCATGTTATTTTCTCTCCTAAGTTTTTACGCATCTGTCCATTAATAAAATCGTTATAAGAAAAGCTTAAATTACAAAAACGTCTCCGTCATTCAATATTCTTATTTCACCACTAATTCCCAACTCCTTTATTATTTCAGGGCTTTCGCTATGAATCGGAATAATAGTTTTTGCTTCTGTTGTTTCGCAAACCTTTTTAATTTCATCAACGCTTGCGTGTCCGCTTGTATGCAGGTTTACCATTTGGCAACCACAGTTCAAAGCGTTATTTATAAAATTGCTTTTGTATTCGTCAAATGCAGGTTGTGCTTTGTCTAAATATCCACTCCACATTGAATAAATCAATAGGCTGTTCGGAAATGCTTTAATAGCTTTTTGAGTAGTGTAATTTGCTCTACCCAAAAAGAAAAACCCTTTTTCTGTCATAAAAGTATGTAAATTTTTTCCATAAGAATATATCTTTCGTCTATTGAAATTATAAAACTGCGACTCTGCGTTTTGTGTAACGACTTTAAGTATCTCCTCTTGAAAATCTTTTTCGCAAACTATAAACGGCTTGTCGGTTTTCAGCGCCGCATTATAAAACTCTGCTATTGTATCTATATTTGTAGAACTGCAAAGTGCAAAAACATATTTATTTTCACGCAAAAGTTCTTCGGCTTTCAAGCCGAGTTCGTGTTCGGTAAAAACTTGTTCGTTTGTGCGGGAAAGCATAGTGCCTTCCGTAATAAGCACATCTATATTCTTACAATATTTTTCAAATACCGCAAGCATTTTGCCGCCTCGTGCATCGTGCATACGAAAATCGCCTGTATGTAAAATACGTTTGCCGTCAGCCTCAATCAGTAACATATATGCATCAAATGCCGAATGATCTATCGTGTAGGGCGTTACCTTAATATCGCAAAAATAAAGAGGCTTGCTAACGACGTATTCGTTAAAGTTTTGTATTCTTTGTGGATTGCCTTTATTAAGTTTTGTTTTCAATGTGTTTTGTACTACCGCGTAAATCTGTTTGGCAACCTTGCCCATATAAATCGGAATATGCGGTAATACCTTTTCAAACATTCCTACGTGGTCGCCGTGATAGTGGGTAATAAGCACCGCATTACAATCCGGCGTTCCTTTGGTTACGCCGTCTATCTCAAGCGGTTTTTGTTCGGCGTGATTAGATGAGGGCAATTCCTCGCCCATATCAATTATTATTCTTGCGGTTGCGGTTTTTATTTCGGTAACACAGCCGCCTATTTGATGTGTTCCGCGATATATTTTTATTTGCATAAACTATTCCAAATTTCGTCAGTTGACGGTCTTTCTTCTTTCTTAACAAAAACTACATTGTTTGTTCCAAGCGAGGAAGTTACGGTATCTATGCTGTAAGAATTATTTTCGGTAAGGTTTACCGTCAACGGCGTTTCGTAAACAAGCAATTTTGCAGGCTGAACAAGTTTTTTTGGTGCAGGATATTGTGTTCCGAAAAGACGGTTGATTATCTCAATGTGATTTGCGTATTGACTGATTATCGTTTGAGCCTGTTCTGCAATCGCAGATGAATACATATTGACTTGTTCAATTACTTTCGGCAGGCTTCCGCACTTAACATTTACACGCCTATCCGAAAAAACTTTGCCCTCAACAAACATAATTTCGCCCGACGGCAGGTTGTATAGCACTAAATCACACTTTTTCCCAGCGCCAATATTGCCATTGAGATTAACTTCAATGTCGAGAACGACAGTGTCAAAAAAGTGTTTTCTATTAAATGTAAGACCATATAACGCATTTAGCAATCTACGCTCTTTATCATTGCCTTTCGTGCTTGTAAACTTGCTTACAACTTGTTTTTTCGCATTTTCGTAAGGCGATAAATTCCCATCTTCACAACCGTATTTTTCAAAGTTTTTGTCTCTCGAAAACTTACCGTTGGAAAACTTGTACAAGCAACCACCTTCGTAATAGAAATATATCTCGTTTTTTCTTATAGCGGGGAAAACTACACCCGATAAAATATCTTTTTTAAGAAGATTAAAAAGCTCTGTATTCTTATCTCCTAATAAGGCGGATATTTGTTTTTCGTCTAAACTGCGTATAAAACTCATAATCACTCCGTTTGTATTCCAATGGCTATATTATAACAAATTTACTCGATTATTGCAATTATCTACCGTAATAATGAATGATAAGCTATTCGACAAAAAAGTCATAAAAACATTTTTCACCGTCCGTTCCAAAAAAGTCGATTACGTTTTCTCCAAATCTCTCGTATGCTTTACGGGCGGCGCAATAATGATACTTGCGTACTTTATCGGCGCAATGCTCGGCGGCGCAATCGGCGGACTTCCGTTCACTATGGACGGCTTCAACGCGGGTGGAATAATCGCTTGTCTGTTCGCTAAAATCTTCCTCGTTGCGGTATTCGTTGCAATATTCTTAACCTTCGCAGTCGTCGCAAAACAGCGCACCTGGCTTTCGATACTTCTTTCACTCGGCGTGGGCGCGTTTATGTTTATGATGATACCGATGATGACCCCCTTAAACGCAAACTTTATACACGTCGTTATGAACCTTGCCGGCGGCGCAATCTTCGCTGTAGGGTTGGGCGCAATATCCAACTTAATACTCAACAAAACCAGCTTGGTTTAATATTCTTAATAACCCCGGAGGTTAACCTTCGGGGTTATTTTTGTACATATAAAACTCGTTTATAAAAAATCTCTAATTTCACAGCATTTTATCAAATTGTATGATATAATAAATAAGAAAAGGAGTTAATATGGACAAAGAAAATTTAAGCGTTTTCCCCGTAGGCAATAAAAACGACGCGTACGCAAAGTACTTCGTCGGTCAAAGCTACCTAAATATGCTTTCCACCGAACAGGTCGGCATCGCCAACGTAACCTTCGAACCCCGCTGTCGCAACAACTGGCATATCCACCACGCCGATAAGGGCGGCGGCCAAATCTTGCTCGTTACCGCGGGCAAAGGCTGGTATCAGGAGTGGGGCAAAGCACCCCGCGCCTTAAAGGCGGGCGACGTGGTCAATATCCCCGCGGGCGTAAAGCACTGGCACGGCGCGGCAAAGGACGGCTATTTCCAGCACCTTGCAATAGAGGTCCCCGCCAAAAACGGCAAAACGGAGTGGTGTGAGCCCGTCCTTGACGCAGACTACGACAAATTATAATTTTAGGAGCGCGTTTATGGAGTATAGAAAACTTCCTCGCGGCACCGAACTTATCGGTACCCTCGGACTGGGAATGGGCGGCATACAAAAATGCTCCCCCGAAGAAATAGAGGCGGTCGTTTCCCGCGCTATCGAGCACGGTATCAACTTTTTCGATTTGTGCGCTGGCGGTAAAAGCGTGTACGAGCCCTTCGGCAAAGCCATAGCGGGCAAGCGCGACAAGGTTTACTTTCAGCTTCACTTCGGCGCAGTCTATAAGGAAAACGGCGAATACGGTTGGTCGCGCAACTTAAAGACCATTAAAAATACCTTCGAGTGGGAAATGAAAGCCCTCGGCACCGACTATATCGATTTCGGCTTTCTTCACTGTATCGACGAAGACAGCGACCTAAACGATATCATAAATAACGGCATTCTTGATTTTGTAAAAGACCTTAAAGAGAAGGGCGTCGTTCGCCATATCGGTTTTTCTTCGCACACGCCAAGCGTTGCCAACAAGCTGCTCGATACGGGAATAATCGATTTAATGATGTTTTCCGTCAACCCCGCATACGATTTGGAGCGCGGCGACGAGTACGGCATCGGCACCACCAACGAGCGCGCCGCTCTAATGCGCCGTTGCGAAAAAGAGGGAGTGGGTATATCCGTAATGAAGCCCTTCCACGGCGGACAGCTTTTGGCGGATAACACTTCGCCCTTCAAAAAAGCTTTAACAAAAAACCAGTGCATACAGTACTGCCTTGACAGACCCGCCGTTCTCGCGGTCGTGCCCGGTGTAAGAAACCTAAACGACTTGTACGAGCTGTTAAAATACCCCGCCTCAAAACCCGACGAACGCGACTATTCTTTGATAGGAGAGTTCACGCCCGAGTCTGCCGTGGGCAACTGCGTATACTGCAACCACTGCCAGCCCTGCCCCGCGGGCATAGATATCGGCATCGTAAACAAGTATTACGATTTATCCCTTGCGGGCGATAAAATGGCGGCAAACCACTACGATAAGCTTTTAATAAAAGCTGACGCTTGCGTAAAGTGCGGGCACTGCGACAAGCGTTGCCCGTTCAAAGTAAAACAGCAAGCCAAAATGCAAATCATCGCCGACTACTTCGGCAAGGGTGTCAAAAATGACTGATATACAAATTGCAAAAGCTAACCTTGAAGGGCACACTATTTGCCTATGCAAAAACGGCAAGTGCCTTTACAGCGAAAGTCGCGGCATCTCGCCAATGATGAACATCATTGCAGACGGCGTTGACCTTGCGGGCTACTCTGTCGCGGACTTAATCGTCGGCAAGGCGGCGGCACTGCTCTTTGTAAAGTGCGGTATAAAGGAGGTCTACGCCAAAACCCTTTCCGAAGGCGGCAAAAAAGTTTTGGAAGAAAACGGCGTGCCCGTAACCTTTCAAACCCTAACGGAAAAAATTATCAACCGCGACGGCACGGATATCTGCCCCATGGAAAAAGCGGTAGCCGCCACGGATAACCCCGAAGAGGCGTACACCCTTATAAAACAAACCCTCAGCACACTCTAAAACATTTAAGGTGAACTAATGAAATACGAAAACCCCGTTTTGCTTTCCGATTATTCAGACCCCGACGTAATAAGGGTAGGGGACGATTTTTATATGGTTGCGTCCAGCTTCAACCACGTGCCGGGCGTGCCCGTTCTGCACTCCAAAAACTTAGTGGAGTGGGAAATTATCAACTACGTCTTGGACGAGCTTCCCTTCGAAAAGTTCAACAAGGTCCAACACGGCAACGGTGCGTGGGCTCCGTCCATAAGGTACCACAACGGCAAATTCTATTGCCTTATTCCCTTCCCCGACGAGGGCATCTTCGTCGCAGAGGCTACCGACCCCTACGGCAAATGGTCGCTGCTTCGCCCCCTTTTAACGGGAGCGGGCTACGAGGACCCTTGCCCCGTGTGGGCGGACGGCAAGTGCTATATCGTGTTCGCCTTCGTCAAAAGCAGAATAGGCTTCAACTCCCGCCTTGCCGTAATCGAGGCGGACGAGGACTTGAAAACCGTCAAGGGCGACTATAAAATCATCTACGACGGGCGCGACCTTGCCCCGAAGATAGAGGGTCCCAAAATTTACAAGCACGGCAAATACTTTTATATCCTCGCCCCTGCGGGTGGCGTAAAGACGGGTTGGCAGGTCGCCCTCAGAAGTAAAGAAATCTACGGCGACTGGGAAACCAAAATCGTAATGCTCCAAGGAGACACGCCCGTCAACGGCCCCCACCAAGGCGCGCTAATCGACCTGGACGATAACGGCGAAAAGTGGGCGTTTATGCACTTTCAGGATATGGGCGCGTACGGTAGGGTGGTACACTTGCAACCCGCAGTTTGGCGCGACGGTTGGGTTATCTGCGGCAAGTCGGAGGACGACGGACTTGCGGGCACGCCCGTTTTAAGCGGCGATTACCCTGTCGAGGTTATAACGGGCGCAAAAATCGACCCGTCCGACGAGTTCGACGGCGACAAGCTTTCCCTCGTGTGGCAGACCCCCGCCAATCCCAATACGGAGTGGTATTCCTTCAAGCACGGCTTGAAACTCAATTGCGTGCCGCACGAAGAACCCGCCCTTTCCGACCTTCCGCAGCTTATAATGCAAAAGGTTCAGTACAAAAACTTCGCCGTTAATTCCAAGTGCAAACTAAATTTGGTAAACGACGGCGACGAAGTGGGCTTCACCGTATTCGGCAAAAAGTACGCGTACTGCTGCGTAGTGCGCCGCGACGGGCAGAACTTCCTTGAAATCCGCAAGGGTGAAATCGGCGGCGGGGAGGACGAAACCCTCGCCAAAAGCCAGCCCTACGACGAAGGCAGCGTAACCTTCAAGCTGTCCGCCAAGTTCGAAAGCCCCAACCGTTTGGCTTATAAATTCTCTTTCGGCGGCAGTGCGTTCACCCATATATTCTACGCCGAGGCGGGCGCGTGGACGGGCGCGAAAATCGGCATCTACGCCCGCGGCACCGAGCCAAGCAAAGGCAACGCAACCTTTAAGTATTTCAGAGTTACTTGTACAGATAATCGCATAAAATAATTTTTAAAGGAGGGCTGCGTTCAGTATGACTATAACGAAAAGCAAAACTAAATATTCGCTTTTTACCAACAAAGCCCTTGCCTTTTTGATTATCCCCATCGTAATTGAGTCCGCGCTTTCGATGTCGCTCGGCATGATAGACGGGCTTATGGCGTCGCATGCAAAGAGCGGCGCGGGCGACAATATCCTCACCGCCATCACGGGCGTTGACCAAATAGCGAACCTTATAACCCAACTGTTTACCGCGTTCAGCGTGGGCGGCGCAGTTATAACCTCGCAGTTTCTCGGCGCGGGCAAGGTTGACGAAGCAAACAAAAGTGCCAAACAGCTCGTCGTAATTATGCTGCTTGCCGCGCTCCTCGTAACGGGTCTGTGCCTCGGCTTGAATAACCCGATATTAAATTTAACCTTCGGCTCTGCGGGCGACGAAACGCTCGGACACGCGTACACTTATTTTTATATAATCTCGGCGTCGTTCCCGTTCGTGGCGGTGTTCAATTCCTGCGCCGCACTATTAAGGGCGCAACGCAAGAGTATGAACACCATGCTCTCGGGCGTAATAAGCTTCTTTTTGAATATCGGCTTCAACGCGCTGTTCATCTATGCGTGCGACCTCGGCATAGCGGGCGTTGCGCTCGGCACTCTGCTTGCAAGAATTTTCCCCGCGTTCTTCACGCTGTTTTTAATGACGCGTAAGGGCAACCTCGTCCGCATAAAAATATTCGAAAAATTCCGCTTCAACGGCGGGCAAGTAAAACAGATTTTAAGGCTCGGCGTGCCCAGCGGTATAGAAAACAGCCTTTTCCAGCTCGGCAAAATTCTCGTTATAGCCTTTATCACTATCGAAAGCTATCAAGTGGGCGGCTTGAACGTCCATTCGGCGGCAAACTCGGTTGCCTATAATATAAATATGATAAGCTCGATAGTGGGCAACGGCATAAACACTTCGATTTTAACCGTCATAGGTCAAGCGGTAGGCAAAGGCGATATCGGTCAGGTCAAGTACTATATTAAAAAAATGCTTTTAATATCCTACGTTGGCAACGCCGCGTGCGTGGCGGTAACCTTCGCACTTTCGCCCGTGCTTTTAAACTTCTACAATATTTCGGGCGACGCCCGCGACATTGCGTGGCAGTGCCTTATAATGTGCCTGTCGTTGCAGTTCGTAACTTATCCGTTATCCTTCGGACTGCCCGCGGTTTTAAAAGCAAACTCGGATATGAAGTTCGTAATGCTCGCGGCAATATCGTCAATGCTATTAATGCGCGTGGGGTTATGTTATATTCTCACCTGCGACTGGGTCGGCGCGCATATGGGCGCAATGGGGCTTTGGATAGGAATGGTAGCCGACTGGGGCTTCCGCGGAATTCTATTCGGCGCAAGGCTACTTTCGGGCAAATGGAAAAAATCTTCGGGGCTTCTCCGTGAAGAGCCATCGCCCGTACCCGTGCCCGCGCTCGCACCCGCACCCGACGGCGCGCCCGCGCTCACACCCGCGCCCGCGCCCGTAGAACCCGAACGAGAAACCAAGGAGGACGAAGATGTTCAGGCAAATGTTTGAGGAAAAATATATGCGCTTCCCCGGCGGCAAGCAAAAGGCGGTAACCTTCAGCTACGACGACGGAGTAAAAGCGGATAAAAAGCTTTTGGAAATTTTCGATAAATACGGCGTAAAGGGCACCTTCAATTTAAACAACCTTTTGTTCGACTGCCAAAACTGGCACGACAGAATGAACGAGGAGGAAACCTTCAACGCGTTCAACGGCACCGTGCACGAGGTAGCTATCCACGGCGCACGCCATATCTTTATGAACAAGGTTCCCTTGCCCGAAGCTATAAACGAGGTATTGCAAAACCGGCTTTACCTTGAAAACAAATTCGGGCGCATAGTCCGCGGAATGGCTTACGCCTACAACGGCTACAACGACGATATCGTCGCCGCGCTTAAAAGCTTGGGCGTAACCTACGCCCGCACCACCGAGCCTTCGCATTCGTTCGAAATTCCTTCGGACTGGCTAAGGCTTAAACCCACCTGCCACCACAACGACCCGCAATTCCAAGAACTTCTCACCAAGTTTTTAAACGGTGCGCCTTCGGACGACTTCAAGCACCGCGAGCCTTGGCTTTTCTATGTTTGGGGGCACAGCTACGAGTTCGACGATAACGGTAATTGGAATTTAATCGAAAACGCTTGCGCCGAGCTTACCAAGCACGAAAAAGATATTTGGTTTGCTACGGGCGGCGAAATTTACGACTATATCCAAGCCTACAACGGGCTCGTGTATTCTTTGGACGGCGAGCGGGTTTTCAACCCCTCGCACACGCCCGTATATATCGAGCTGCGCGGCAAGGTCTATAAAATCCCCGCGGGCGGCGAAACAACCTTTGAAAAAGAGAATTAACGGATAACTTGCAAAATTCTGTAAAAGGGTGTATGATATTATCAGAGGAGAAACAAGATGAGTAAGAAATTAATTGGACGCATACTTGCGGTTTTACTTGCAAGTGCAAGCGTGTTCGCCTTTGCGGCGTGCGATACTGACGGCGGTGAAACGGCAGGCAACGGCACCGAAAATACGGGCACTGTCGATAACGGTACTACCGACAACGACAAAAAGGACCCCGTTGTCAAACCCGACCAACCCGTCATACCTACCGTGCCCGCGGGCGCAGTTCAAATCACCAAGGTGGCGGGCGATTTAGAGTCGGCTTACGCTACCTGGAATAAGGTAGACGGCGCAACGGGCTACAACGTCTATTACAAAATGGACGGCGGCGAGTTTATTAAGCTTGACGACCCCCTCGTGCGCGAATATAAAGATTATTGCCGTGCGGACGCGGTCGGGCTCAAAGCGGGCAAGTATACTTTAAAGGTCGTTCCCACGGGCGGCGCAGATTATACCGAGGACGAGAGCAAGGCGGCAACCGCAACCGAAATCACGGTGCTTGCACAAGACCGTTCGGGCTACGCCTTCGTAAACGGCAACGTTCCGGGCGCGTATAACACGGACGGCACGCTGAAAAGCGGCGCACAGGTCGTTTACGTTACCGCCGCAAATGCAAAGACGGTTACGGCTAAGGTAAACGGCGCCGAGGTTGCGGGGTTCCAGTCGATATTGGATGCAAGAAAGCAGTCTTCCGAGCCGCTTTGTTTCCGCATAGTCGGCACGGTCAACAGAGAAGACCTCGACCATATTTCAAGCAGTGCCGAAGGCTTACAAATAAAGGGTATGGGTGCGGCGTCGTCCGGCAAGGCGACCTCTAATATCACGGTTGAAGGCGTGGGCAGCGACGGCACGGTAAACGGCTTCGGTTTCTTAATCCGTTACTGTAAAAACGTTGAATTGAAAAATCTCGGCATCGTCAACTTTATGGACGACGGCGTATCTCTCGATACGGGTAACTCGAATATATGGGTACACAATCTGGATATTTTCTACGGTTCCCCCGGCGGCGACAGCGATCAGGCTAAAGGCGACGGTTCGCTCGATTCAAAGGGAACGGACTATTCAACGTATTCTTATAACCATTTCTGGGATAGCGGAAAGAGCAATCTTTTAGGCAACGGAAGTTCGGAATCGAGCGGCGAGGGAGGAGTGACGCATCTTTCTTATCATCATAATTGGTACGACCACTCCGACAGCCGTCATCCCCGTATAAGGATAGCTACCGTTCACGTTTATAACAACTATTTCGACGGAAACTCCAAATACGGCGTGGGCGTTACTATGGGCGCAAGCGCGTTCGTCGAAAACAATTATTACCGTTCGACGGCTAAGATGAAGCCTATGATGTCTTCGTTACAGGGAACGGATATAGCACACGGTAAGGACGGTCAAACCTTTTCAGGCGAAGCGGGCGGTATGATTAAAGCGTACGGCAACACGTTCGACGGAAAATACGAGCTTTTGACTCAAAAGAACACTGACTCCGACAATATTGACTGCTATGAAGCGGCTACCCGTGACGAAGTAGTGCCCTCGACTTACAAAACGAAATCAGGCGCGACTACTTACAATAACTTTGATACGGCTTCGGACTTCTACTCCTACGAAGTAGACACCGCCGAAGAGGCAAAGGCAAAAGTTGAAAAGTACGCCGGCAGAGTGGACGGCGGCGACTTAAAGTGGGACTTTGACGACGCAAAAGAGGACAGCAATTATAGTATAATTCCGGGGCTTAAATCGGCAGTAACGGGTTATAAGCCTACGGTCGTAAAAATCGGCAAAACGGTAGTCGGAAGCGGCACGACCACCGGTGGCACGACCGGCGGCGATACCACGGGAGGCGGAGATACCACGGGCTCGACCGTACCCGAAGGCGTAAGCAAGGTTGAGTTCAAAAGCGCAAACGCAGGCAAGTACCCCGCAGGCATAACCGTAACCGGCAACTACAACAGTAAAACCGGTTACCTGAAAATGGAGTCGTCAACCACCGTCACCGTAAAGGTTGATAAGGATACGGTCGTTACCGTCCACGCCGACACTGATGCTAGAATAAAAATAAACGGCACGAACATGACGCTCAGCGGCGGCGAATGCACGGTTACCGTTAAGGCGGGCGGAACGCTTACCATAACCAAGGGCGACCAAATGGATTTACAGTATATCCTTTTAAATTAAAAAATATCAAAAACGCGTCTTTTTTATGCGAAAAAGGCGCGTTTTTTAACGGCTCTATATATCCGTTTTGTATATAAATATATCCGTTTTGTGTATGGTAAGAAAAACGGATAGTGATATAATTAATCTGTATAATGAGGTGCAGTATGTTAAAAGACGAACTTGAAAATATCGGCTTAGTACCCGTAATAGGACTTAACGAAGTTAAAAACGCGGAAAAGCTTGCAAAATCGCTTATAGACGGCGGACTTAATTGCGCTTTGGTTTCGGACAAACTTGCGAAAGAAATTTCAAAAAAATATCCTAATATGCTTTTAAATCCCGATTTAAACGGAACCGATTGCCAAAAGCTGACTATCCCCGAAGAGCTTATTAAGTCGGAGGACTGGGCTGGCATAACCAAGCTCTGCCGCGATACCGTCGACAAGCTGCTCGGCTTTACTATGGTTCACGTCGGCTTGAACTGTGCAAGCCCCGAGGAGGCGGAGGCGGTCGCGGACGAGTTCGACTCGGCTTTCGGTTTTACCAAAAAGGTGGGCAACAGCTCGGTTTTCGCATCAACCTATATGGAAATGATGAAAAAGCCATTTAAAGGCACCCACGGGCATATTGCAATTGCAACCACTTCCGTAAAGAGTGCGCTGTATCACCTTGCCCTTCGCGGCTACGAGGTTGACGAAACTTCTATAAAATACAACGCGGAAGGCGTTATGAACGTCGCTTATTTAAAGCACGAATTCGGCGGCTTCGCAGTTCACCTTGTACTCAAAAAATAAAAAAATTAAATTTATAAAAATTTAAGGAGAAATAAAAAATGAAAAAGATTGTAACCATGGGCGAAATTATGCTTCGTCTTTCCACCCCCAACAACGAAAAGTTTATTCAAGCTGACGAGTTTGATATCAACTACGGCGGCGGCGAAGCTAACGTTGCAGTATCCTGTGCAAACTACGGACACAAGGCAGAGTTCGTAACGGCAGTTCCCGATAACGAAATCGGCGAGTGCGCAGTTGCTTCTTTAAGAAAGTACGGCGTACAGACCGACCACATCGCAAAGTGCGGCGAGCGCCTTGGTATCTACTATCTTGAGACGGGCGCGTCCGTTCGTCCTTCCAAGGTCGTTTACGATAGGGCGCACTCGTCCATATCCACGGCTAAGCCCGAGGACTTCGACTTCGACGCAATTTTCGAAGGCGCAGACTGGTTCCACTTCACGGGCATTACTCCCGCAGTTTCCAACACCGCGGCAGTTCTCACCGAAGAAGCTTTAAAGGCTGCTAAAAAACACGGCGTAACCGTTTCTTGCGATTTGAACTTCCGTAAAAAGTTATGGAACAGCGCAAAGGCTAAAAAGGTTATGACCAACCTTATGCAGTACGTTGACGTGTGCATCGGCAACGAAGAGGACGCCGACCTCGTTCTCGGCTACAAGCCCGGCGAAACCGACGTAACCAAAGGCGATTTGGAGCTTGCGGGCTATCAGGACATCTTTGAAAGAATGTGCAAAGACCTCGGCTTCAAGTACGCAATTTCTTCCCTTCGCGTAAGCCACTCTGCATCGGACAACGGCTGGTCGGCTTGCATCTACTGCGCTGAAACCAAGGAATTCTATCATTCCAAAACTTATTCCTTGCACCCCATCGTTGACCGCGTAGGCGGCGGCGACAGCTTTGCGGGCGGCGTTATCACCGGTTTCTTAGACGGCAAGGACTTCAAGTCCGCACTTGAATTCGGCGTTGCGGCTTCCGCATTAAAGCACACTATCCCCGGCGACTTCAACCTCGTATCAAGAAAAGAGGTAGAAGCTCTTGCAGGTGGCGACGGCAGCGGCCGTGTACAGAGATAATGCAAATCGCGTTCAGAACTCACGACCTCGGCGTAAAGGGGCTTGATAACGCAATAGATAAAGCGAACGCTTGCGGCATATCCGCAGTACAGCTCGTTGCGTACAAGTTTATGGACGAAATAAAGTACGCCCCCGACGCTTTGAACGAAGCGAACTCCGCGGCGATAGGCAGCGCGCTTAAAGCCGCGGGAATTTCCGTTCCGCTAATCGGCGCGTACTTCAACCCCGTGCATTCCAATAAAGAAAAGGTAGCAAACTGCAAAGCGGTTTTCAAGGACTATTTAAAGTATTCCAAAAACTTGGGCTGTAATATAGTCGGCTCGGAAACGGGCTCGTTCAACGACGACAAGTGGACCTACAACCCCTTGAACCGCACCGAGGAAGCTTTGCAAACGGTAATTTCAACCTTTAAAGAGCTTGCCGCATACGCCAAAGAAGTCGGCGCGTTCGTCGGAATGGAGGGCGCGGCGGGGCACGTTTGCTGGAACGTTGCAACCTTAAAGCGCGCAATTGACGAAATTAACGCCGACAATATCAAAGTTATCTTCGATATCTACAACTACCTTGACGCGTCCAACTACCAAAACTACCTTGAAATCTTCGATGAGGGCTTAAAGACCTTTAAAAATATCGTAGTTTTCCATATAAAGGACTGCGTGTTCGAGGACGGCAAGCTAAAACAGGTTGCCCCCGGCAAAGGTACGTTCGATTTTGACAAAATACTTTCCAAAATAAAGGCGTACGATAAAAACGCTTATCTCGTTTTGGAAGGCACCACCGGCGAGGATATAATTCCTTGCATACAATTTATAAATAAGAAATGGAGTGAAGTATAATGAAATTCGATATCCGTTACGCAAACCACCCCGACGATTCCAAAAAGTACGACACTACGGAGCTTCGGGAAAAATATTTAATCGAAAAGCTTTTCGAGGCTGACGATATTCTTCTTACTTATTCGCACCAAGACAGAATTATCGCGGGCGGCGCAATGCCCGTTAAAAAGACCTTATCCCTCGGCACCTTTAAGGAGCTTGCAACAAACTACTTCCTTGAAAGGCGCGAGATGGGCGTTATCAATATCGGCGGCGCGGGCGTAATTACGCTTGACGGCAAAAAGTACGATATAGGCTTTAAAGAGGGTATCTATATCGGTATGGGCACTAAGCAGGTTGAGTTCTCGTCCAAAAGCGAAAAGCAGCCCGCTAAGTTCTACATAAATTCAAGCCCCGCGCACAAAACTTATCCCACGGTTAAAATCGTAAAACCCGTTGAGGGAGTTCCCGCACCCGAGGGCGTAAAGTACTGCGTACAGCGTCACCTCGGCACGCTTGAAGGAATTAACAAGCGCACCATCAACCAATTCATTATCGGCGACGTTTGCGAAAGCTGTCAGCTTGCAATGGGTATGACCGAGCTTGCGGAGGGCAGCGCTTGGAACACTCTTCCCAGCCACACCCACGAAAGAAGAATGGAAGTATATATGTACTTTGAGGTTCCTTCCGACCAAGCGGTTATCCACTTAATGGGCAAGCCCGACGAAACCCGCCACATCATTATGCACAACGAGCAAGCGGTTATCTCGCCCAGCTGGTCAATCCACAGCGGCGTAGGCACGCACAACTACACATTTATTTGGGGTATGTGCGGTGAAAATCAAGCCTATGACGATATGGATAATATAGCAACTTCGGACTTAAAGTAAAAATTATAAAGGGGAAAAATAAAAATGGCACATCTTTTATTTAAAGACGTAAACAAAGTTTATCCTAACGGATACCACGCCGTGCACGACTTCAATATGGAAATCAAAGACGGCGAATTTATCTGCCTGGTAGGTGATTCGGGCTGCGGCAAGTCGACGACGCTTCGTATGATTGCGGGCCTTGAAGAAATCACCTCGGGCGAGTTCTATATCGACGGCGAGCTTGCAAACCAAATGTCGTCAAGGGAGAGGGGAATTGCGATGGTATTCCAGTCCTACGCGCTTTACCCTCATCTGACCGTGTACGAAAACTTGGGCTTCGGCTTGACGCTTGAAGGCATCGACGCCGACGTCATCGACGAAAAGGTTAAGCAGACCGCAAAAATCCTCGGACTTACGGACTATCTTGAAAGATTTCCCCGTAACTTATCCGGCGGTCAGTGTCAGCGTGTCGCGGTCGGCCGTGCGCTTATAAGAAAGGTTAACATCTTCCTTATGGACGAACCGCTTTCCAACCTCGACGCAAAACAGCGTGTTACGATGCGTTCGGAAATCAAGCAAATTCACCGTTCGGTCGGCGCAACCACTATCTACGTAACCCACGACCAGACCGAAGCTATGACCATGTCCGACAGAATAGTAGTTATGAAGTCGGGCGGCTACGTTCAGCAGATAGGCACGCCTTACGAGCTGTATTTCCATCCCCGCAACCTTTTCGTTGCAGGGTTCATCGGCGAGCCTCCTATGAACTTTATTAAGTCCACCGTTTCGGGCGGCAAGATAAAGGCGGGCGAGTTAGAGCTTGACTTGACGCCCGTAGTTAAGGATATAAAGGCGCTTGAGGGTAAAGAGGTCGTGTTCGCGTTCAGACCAGAAGCAATCAAGGTTCAGACCCCCGCAAAGGGCAAAGAGGGCGGCTACGAGCTTGACTCCGTCGTTGACCTCACCGAGCTTTTGGGCGATATGACCAACGTCTATGCAAACGTAGGCGACGTGAACGTAATACTTAAAGTCAACCCTCACCACACGCCTGAGATGGGTGCGCACTTTAAATTCTTCGTGCCTTACTCTGCGGCGTACGTGTTCGACTGCGAAACCGAGTTGGCAGTAGAAAGCGATTTAAAGAGACACTAATTAAGGAGCTACTATGGAACTGATAAGCAAAAAATTATTTGCTAAACCCGAAAGAAAGATAAAGATAATGCAGTTCGGCGAGGGCAACTTTTTAAGGGCTTTCGTTGAATGGATAATACAGGATTTGAACGACAAGAAGGCGATAGAGTCTGACGTCGTTCTCGTACAGCCCATGCCCTTCGGCAGAGTTAAAGAGCTCGGCGAGCAAGACGGGCTTTACACCTTGCGTTTAGAGGGTATCGACGGCGGCAAAAAAATCAAGAACAGCCAGGTTATCAACGTCGTCGGCGACTGCCTTAACCCTTTCACCGATTACGAAAAGTTTTTAAAGTACGGCGAAAGCGAGGATTTGGAAGTTATTATCTCCAACACCACGGAGGCGGGCATCGCGGTTGACCCCACGGATACCGACTTTTCGGTTTGCCCCAAGTCCTATCCCGGCAAGCTTTTGGCACTTCTGAAAAGGCGTTACGACAAATTCAAAGGCGCGAAGGACAAGGGCCTTTGCATTATCCCCTGCGAGCTTATCGATAACAACGGCGACGAATTATACCGCTGCCTTACCGAGCTTGCTAAAATCAACAAGATGGATAAAAAGTTTATCGAATGGTTGCAGACGGCAAACCATTTCACTTCGACCCTCGTTGACCGTATCGTGCCCGGCTATCCCAGAAACGAAATCGAGGATATCCAAAAGGAAACGGGCTATATCGACAACAACGTCGTAAAGGGTGAAATTTTCCATCTTTGGGTTTTGAAGAAGGAGCCTAAAATACAAGAAGTTTTCCCTGCTGACGCTACGGGCTTAAACGTAATATTTGCGGACGATATCAAGCCTTATAAGCAGAGAAAGGTCAAGATACTTAACGGCTCGCACACGGCAATGGTGCCCGTTGCGTACCTCTGCGGCATCGACACCGTCGGCGAAGCGGTGAACGACCCCACCATAGGGCAGTTCGTGCGCGACTTCGTGTTTGACGAAGTAAACCCGACCATCGACCTTCCCGCAGACCAGATGACGGCGTTTGCAAACAGCGTTATCGAAAGATACCAAAACCCGTTCATCAGGCACGAGCTTATGTCTATCGCGCTCAACTCAACCACCAAGTTTAAAACCAGGCTTTTGCCCACGCTTTTGGACTACGTAAGAATTAAAGGCGAGCTTCCCCAACACCTCGTGTTTGCTTATTCCGCACTCGTTCTTTTCCACAAGGGCAAGAGGGGCGACGAGGAAATCAAGCTCAACGACGACCCCGCATATCTTGCAAAGTGGAAGGAGCTTTGGGATAATTTCAAGGGCGACTACCTCACTCTTGCAAAGAACGCTTTGGGCTGGACGGACGCTTGGGGTATGGATATGAACACCATTCACCCCGAACTTACCCAAACCGTTGCAACCTATTTAAGTGCAATGGATAAGAAGGGTATGAGAGCAGCGGTTGAATGTTTTGTCGGCGGCTGCACGGGCGAGTGCAAATAATTAATAAAGGAGTTTTCTATGTCAAAGAAAACTATAATAATAAACCCGCTGGATAACGTTGCGGTTGCCCTTACCGATTTAAAGAAGGGTGAGGTTCACGAGGGGGTAACCCTCGTCGAGGATATCACAAAAGGGCACAAGTTCACCTTGCGTGATATAAAGAAGGGTGAAAATATTATTAAATACGGCAACCCTATCGCATGCGCTACCGCGGATATTTCAAAGGGTGCGCACGTTCATACCCATAACGTGCATACCAACCTTTCGGAAAATCTGGAATACACCTACAACAAGGTTCCCACCGATATCAAGCCCGTCAAGGGGCGCAAGGTAAAGGTTTACCCCCGCGAGAGCGGCGACGTCGGCATAAGGAACGAAATTTGGGTTATTCCCATCGTCGGCTGCGTAAACGGTCAAGCCAAGCTTATCGTTGAAAAGTTCAAGGCAAAGTACGGCGTAAAGGGCTACGACGGTGTGTTCACCTACACGCACCCCTACGGCTGTTCCCAGCTCGGCGACGACCACGAAAGAACCAAACTCATTTTACAGAAAATAGTTAAACACCCCAACGCAGGCGGCGTGCTCGTTTTAGGCTTGGGCTGTGAAAACAACCAAATGTCCGCCTTTAAAGAGGGCTTGGGCAAGGTTGACGAAAGCCGTATAAAGTTCCTCGTTTGCCAAGAGGTCGAGGACGAAATCGGTACGGGCGTCAAAATTTTAAAGGAAATTGCCGAAGTCGTCAAAAAGGACAAGAGGGAAGAAAGGGATATTTCCTGCCTTAAAGTCGGGCTTAAATGCGGCGGAAGCGACGGGCTTTCGGGCATAACCGCAAACCCCCTCGTCGGGCTTTTCTCCGACTATATCGTGGCGGCGGGCGGCACCACCGTTTTATCCGAGGTGCCCGAAATGTTCGGTGCGGAACAGCTTTTAATGAACCGCGCCAAGGACGAGGCTACTTTCAATAAGGTCGTTAAGCTTATCAACGACTTCAAGGACTATTTCCGCCGCAACGGTCAAACCGTTTACGAAAACCCTTCCCCCGGCAACAAGGCGGGCGGTATAACCACGCTTGAGGACAAGTCTTTGGGCTGTACCCAAAAATCGGGCGCGGGTCCCGTTGAGGACGTAGTGTTCGACGACGGCTTCGTAACGAAGAAGGGCTTGAACCTTTTGAACGGCCCCGGCAACGATATGTGCGCCGTAACCAATATTGCGGCGGCAGGTTGCCACCTCGTGCTTTTCACCACGGGCAGAGGAACGCCCTTCGGCGGCTTCGTTCCCACGCTTAAAATCGCAACAAATAACGAGCTTGCAAAGAACAAATCGAATTGGATTGATTTTAACGCGGGCGCGGTTTTGGACAGCGACTTTGAAACCCAGCTTGAAAAATTAATCGACTTAATCGTTGAAACGGCAAACGGCAAGCTTGCCAAAAATGAATTGAATAATACTAAGGAAATTGCTATCTTTAAGACGGGCGTAACGCTCTAAGGAGAATTTAAAATGCAAAAATTTATGGATAAGGACTTTCTTCTCGATACCGAAACGGCGAAAACGCTCTATCACGAGCACGCCGAGAAGATGCCTATTATAGACTATCACTGCCACCTTCAGCCCAAGGAAATTTACGAGGACAAGAAGTTCCGTAACTTAACCGAGGTCTGGCTGGGCGCGGGCGACAGATACGGCGACCACTACAAGTGGCGCGCACTCCGTGCAAGGGGCTATGCAGAGGACAGCATTTCTGGCCCCGACGACGACTACAAAAAATATATGCAGTTCGTCGAGAGTATGCCTTACTTCGTGGGCAACCCCTTGTATCACTGGTCGCACCTTGAAATGAGAAGGTATTTCGGCATTGACGAAATTATCAACGAAGAAAACGCAAAGGTTATTTGGGACAAAGCCAACAAGGTTTTGGAAAAGCTGACTGCGCGTGAAATGATGTACAAGTTCAACGTTAAAACCGTGTGCACCACGGACGACCCCGTCGATAGCTTAGAGTGGCATAAAAAGATGAACGTAGACGAAACCTTGAAGGTAAAAGTTCGCCCCGCGTTCCGCCCCGATAAAGCTATTAACGTGGAACTTTCTTGGTTTGCAAGCTGGGTTAATCAGCTTGCGGGCGTAGTCGGCAAGCCCATCAAATCTTTGCAAGACTTGTGCGACGCACTCGCCGCAAGAATTAAATTCTTCGACGAAATGGGAAGTAAGCTTTCCGACCACGCTTTGGACGTAGTTCACTACGCACCCGCAACCTATCAGGAGGCAAACAAGATTTTCCTGAAGGGTATGAAGGGCGCAAAGATTACCGAAGAAGAACAGGACAAGTACAAGGGTTATATCCTCGTGTTCCTCGGCAAAGAGTACGCAAAGTACGGCTGGGTACAGCAGTACCACATCGGCGCACTCCGCAACAACTCCAAGTCTATGCTTGAAAAAATCGGACCCGACACGGGCTACGACGCTATCGAGGACGCGGTGTATATGGAAAAGCTCTCCGCGCTTATGGGTGAGCTGGACAAAGACGGCAATATGCCCAAGACCATTTTGTACTGCCTTAACCCCCGCGACAACTACGCTTTGACCGTGCTTGCGGGCTGCTTCCAAAAGGAAGGCGTAAAGGGCAGGGTACAGGTCGGCACGGCTTGGTGGTTCTTAGACCAGCAGGACGGCATGCGCCAAAACCTTGAAACGCTTATGCAGGTAGGGTTGGTTGCTCAGTCCGTCGGTATGCTTACGGACAGCCGTTCCTTCCTTGCTTATCCCCGCCACGAGTATTACAGAAGAATACTCTGCCAGATGCTCGGCCGCTTAGTCGAAAGCGGGCAATACCCCGCGGAGGAGCTTCCCCGCCTCGGTAAGATAGTAGAGGACGTTTGTTACAATAACGCAGCTGAGTTCTTCGGCTTTTAATTAAAACGCATATAAGCGGCGCAATACTGTGTCAAGTGGCAACCCGCCTTAGTCGTGTACGGCAAAGTACACTCCTTGCGGTCGGTTTGCCACTTTCCTTGTCTTGCTTGCTTCTCTGCGTTTTAGGCTTTTACTTTTGAGGATATATAAAAATGGTTTGTAAAAAGTGCGGGGCGGACAACCCCGAAAATTTTAAGTTTTGCCAAAACTGCGGCAGCAGGCTGGACGGCAAAAAAATATGCACCTCTTGCGGTGCGGAAATTGACAGCGACGCAAAGTTCTGCGGCGTCTGCGGTAAAAGCGTAAACGGCATAAACGCGGTACCCGAAAAGACGGTTGTCGGTGAGTCCGACGCAACGCAGACTGCGCCCGCAAAAGTATACGACTGGAAGAAAATCGTAAATTACGTAGGCTTCGGCTTTGCCGGTTTTGCCGCTTTAATAGGGCTTATTTTTACTTTTTGTATAGGGGTTACCAGCAAAATATTCGTAGGTAATATGCTGTATGACAGTAAAACCTACACTTTATATTATTATTTCTTCGATTTCTATGAGGAAATGACGTCGAAAACCATTTACGAGTGGTTGCCCGTCTGGATTAAAATGGGGTTGTCTGCCGCCGCGCTGATTTGCGGGGTCGTGTTTGCAATAATAACGATTGTAAAATGCGTTAAGCAATTTGTTTATAAAAAAGAGGGCGTAAGCTTCGTAAAGCCTGCCCTGTTGACCTATCTTTCGTTTGCTCTGTTTGCTTCGGCTTTTCTTGCCTCTAACGCATATTCGTATAATAACGACAGTCCTTATATCAGTTCGTTTAACGCTATTAACACGAAATTCAGTTTAGCAACTTTGACGGGACTGGTTTTGGGCGGAATAGCGGTAGGCTGTTATTTCGTTTGCTGCGCGGTTGTAAGAATAGGTGAATATAAGAACCCGAAGGTTATCGTTAATTCGTCAATAGCTTTGGCAATAGGCGTTCTTTCAATTGCCGTTGCCGCTTTGCTGGCTTCGCCCGTTTGCTCAGTCAGCCCCTCGGGAACGGCGGACGCGTATACCGACTCGTCAGGCTTTTTGGCGTTTGTAACTGCAATGCAAACTTATTACCATAACGATAACGCCGCATTAACCGCGTGCCTTGGGCTAGTGGGATTTATCGTGCAAATGCTGTTGCTGGTTTTTACAACCAAAGTTTTATACTCTTCGGCAGGGTTTGCGGCGGAAGGCAAAAATGGCAAAACCTTGGGGCTTGCCATAACCAATACGGTATTGGCTGTTATACAGTTGGTTATTGCGATAGTTTTGTTTAACGTAATAAACGACGTCTTCCCCATCGGATACTCCGCATCTTACGGTATGCCGATAGCCGTGCTCGTTTTGTCGGTTATCGTTTTAGTGGGTACGATAGTTTTAAAAGTATTCGGTTCGGATAAAAACAAAAAACAAGATGACACCGTTGAAGAGTTGCGGTTTTAAACGATATTAAAAGCGGGGGCGCGGTTACCTTGTTCCCGTAATGATTATAATTAAATTAAAACGCACGACGTAACGTCGTGCGTTTCGTTTAGCCGTCATTTAAAGTAAATTTGATATATTCGTACATCATTACGTCGGCAATAGGATGGAAGTTTATTTTTTTACGGGCAAAAAAGCCGTGAACGCTTTTATAGTAATCTTTGCATTGACCGATTATCGATATACTGTAATGCGTAGATTTTCGTTTAAAAAACTTTATTGCGGCGAACACGATACTTTTTATAAGCACAACCGACGATAGCGTTGTAAAAATTATGCTTATTATGCTCGATAAACTTTTTATGGTGAATTCGGAATTTTGCAATTCGCCAAACCCTATCGCAAAGATGGCAAGTGCAAAAATCGAAGTAACGAGGTCTTTGCTTTTTAATATCCATGCCAAAGCGGTTTTTACTGCGTTGAGGATTCGCGAAAAAGTGTTTTTATACTGTTTTATTTTTACGCCTATTAATCTGCTGTTTTCGAATTTTTCGGTTGCCTTTTTCTGTGACGTAATTATCTGCTTCAAATTGTATTCGGTGATACATTCGCCGAGAATGTTGAAGTGAAATCTTCTACGGGCAGCGGTTTGGTTGTCGTCGGTATGGGCAATTGCTAAAAACGATACTCCGCGCAATAACCAATGGCTTGCGGGACAAAAAATATTCAATTCCGCTTCGGTTTCTCTTTCAAGCTCGCTCATGAAGTCTATTCTTGCGTCGTAATCGGTGCAAATCGTCGGCATGTCTTCATAAACGGATTGTTTGTAGAATTTAACTTTGCTGTCGCGTATTTCGCTTTGACCGTTTATGGAACAGTAATATTCGCTAAAATCAATCGTTTTTTTGCCGCGTTTCGCAAACAGCACGTAGCCGTCGGACGTGATTATATTGCCTGAAACGGCTAAGTTGTGCGCCGAATAAGATTGCGCCAAAAATTCGTTAACTCGTTTAACGGTATCGCCGTTTGTCCCTGACAAATCCACTAAATACTTACTTATAAGGCTGTCTTCATGCTCGTCAATCTCTTCAAGAAGCGGTAAATAATTTTTAAGCAGTCGGTGGTTTTTTATGTAAGAACCGTCAAAAGCGTCCATAGTCGCAAAAGTGGTGCGCCCGAATACGATTGCAACACTCATTACGTCGCTATTGGAATAGTCCGTGTTTTGGCTTTCAAATCTTTTAACCCGCGGAAGTACTCCCGAGTAGTAAACTTTGCCTTGTACCAAAGAAATACCGCTACCCGATAAGCTGTCGCTTAAAGACTGTGTTGACGAATTTGTTTTAAGAATCAAATCCCCGTCCGAATTAACCGAAAAATTCTTATCCAAAATTTTTATAAAATCTTCGCTCGGTTGCCCCAACAGGCGGACGCTTTGCTCTTTCTCGTTTATATCGTAATCTAAATTTTTTACGGCTGTGTCTGCGGCAACTTTACAGAAGAGTTCAAAGCATTCTTTTTGCTTACAGTTTAAATAACGTCCGAACATGGTTGACATTTTTACCAACGTTTTCGCAAATAATGCTCGGGCATATTTTTTCATAGTTGCCGGCAGGGTGAAAAATCCGGAGTTATCGTCAATAAACTTTTCAAAAGAAGCCGAATCGTTAAACGCGCCGTTTTTCAGGGCGATACACACCTCGTCGGCGCCGAAGTTGGGGGTAAGCCCGTAATAATAGTTGCCCCCGTCAAAAGGAATAGCATTCCCCGAACCGTCTATAACGCTTTCTTCGGCGTTGTCGTATATTCCGATAACGGAAAGCTTTTTATCTTTTTGCACTTCTATAAACGGATGAATTAAATTTACACTGTCTTGTTTTGCGTTCCGCTTTATCTCTTTGCCTATTTCGACAAACTGCTCCATATCAAACACCTTTTACCATTACGGGGGCGCGTGTGCGCTCCCGCTTTTTTCGTTACAACATTCTACAAAATTATTTAATATATTCTTTAATTTTTATTTCGAAGCGCGCTATAATTTGTTTTACCTCGTAATCGCTCAGTTGCTTGCTCCATTTTACCGGCGCGGGGGTGAAGTTGCAGTAGAGGCTATAGTACGCAAGCCTTGCCGTCTTGTCGCGTTCGGTATCGTTCCATTTGTCGAATAGCTCGGGGTTGATATGCTCGTCAACGCGGCAGTTTATAAAGGTGCACTTGCCGAAGTCGCGCCAAGGGCGGGCAAGATAGTTCGTCGCTTTCTTCGCGCCTTCCGAAAGAATTTCGCAGTCCAAGAATACGAAACCGTGTTCTTCCGCAAGAGGGTGGGCGGGTGCCGCAACGAAACCGATACCCCGACCGTCGTCGAAAGAAATGAGCTTGCAGTTTTTAAAGTACGCTTCCGCACAGCCGAAGATGAAGTCTACCGTGCCGTAAATGCGGCAGTCCTCGAAAATATGAAGGGAGTGCCCCTCGGCGTAAAGCTGCTTGTCGGGAATAAACCCTTGATAGCGCACGACCAAATCGTCGGGGAAGGGGTACATAAAGAGCGTGTCCTGCGTGGACTTTAAGTCGATATTTTTCGCGTAAAAGGTCTTGGCGTTTACCGAAAGCGCGACGCACTGCCCTTTCGTTGCGGGGTCTGTATTGGAATTTTCCACCGTTAGATTTTCAAGCCGTACCCTCTCGCCCGTAACGCAAAGGGTGTAGGTGCGGAAGGTAACGTATTCCTTGCCGTCGGCGTGTATTTTCCGGGCGTAATCGTCGTAGGTTATAACCGTTGTTTCACGGCCTTCGCCTATAATAGTAACGTCGCTTGCGGCAACTAATATTTTCTGCTTGTACACTCCCGAAGCCAGGCATATCGTGGTCGGTTCGGTAACCGTATCCAAGATGTATTGCAAATCGTCTTTCGGCGTTAAACGAAGAATTTTCACTCGGCTGCTCCTTAATTTTTTTTGCGGGTTAATTGCGCTTTTACGGTATCCATTATATCACAAATTTTTCGTGAAACAATAAAAAAAGTATTGCAATTTAAAACCTTGCATGTTATAATTAGTTAGCTAAATGTGAAATTCTATACTTTTTTACCGTTTCATATTGTTTCTTACTAAATTTTTATGAAAAAATCAAACATTACCGGCGTCGTTTCGTATAATCAATATAAACTGGTCGATATACTGTTGTT
This sequence comes from uncultured Clostridia bacterium, assembly GCA_947176485.1. Lineage (GTDB taxonomy): Bacteria > Bacillota > Clostridia > Christensenellales > Borkfalkiaceae > Coproplasma. The sequence continues at coordinate 25,406 of CAMWQS010000006.1, forward strand.
TATGGTGATAATGGTGGCGTTGGAGGCGGTTAACGTCTTTGCCGTAAAGAAGTGGTTTGCGGAATCGGTAATGCTGTTTTCGATATCGCTGATGTTTACGGTATCGCTGATAGTGCTCGTTAGATGGAACTTTTTCGCGGCACTTTTCACCGTATCGCACGGCTTAATATACTGCGGGCTGATAAGTATTTACGAACAGGTAACCTTCGATACTTATATAATTTACGCGGTAGGCAATTCGTTTTTACTTCTCACTTGGTTCCTGTTCAAGCTTATCCCCAAGGAAAAGCTGTTTTCCAAGTGGTATTTAACTTTAATTTACCCCGCGGTCGCTTTCGTCTTGGTTGCGCTGGGCAGAACGGTGGTTGCCGTTTGCTTCGGCTACGGCTTCGTCGATTCGCTTGCGGGCTACGTAATGCCCGAAAGCCTGAATATAGCTTTTGCGGCGATTGCGCTTTTGATTTTGCGCCGCCTCGACGGAATGCTTGAGGACCAGAAAACCTATTTAAAACGCGTTGCCCGCGAGAAGGCTGAGGCAAAGACCCCCAAGGACGAAATCTGGGCAGGCTATACCGAGCTTGACGAGGAGGAGCTGAAAAAGCTTCACGATTATTCCCCGAAGCAAGAGGAAGAGGGCGACGGGATAGACCTGCGCGACGAATACCCGCCCGAAAGCAGATAAAAACGATTAATTTAAGATAATTAACGGCGCAAGCAAAACCACGCTTTTGCGCCCGCGCACCCAATTTG
>CAMWQS010000007.1 GCA_947176485.1 uncultured Clostridia bacterium
GGAACACCATTTCCCCCACGGTTGAAAAAGAAATTTCCACCGCGATAGGCGACAAATACTACGTAACTTTCAACAGCGCGGTGCTTACCGACATCACCTTCTCGGACGCGTTCGAGGCAGCGGTTGAAGCAAAAATGATGGCTCAGCAGGAAAAGTTGCAGGCTCAGTACGAAAACGAGAAGAAGAAAGAGCAAGCCGAAACCGCCCTTTACGTTGCAGAGCAGGAAGCAAAGGCGCTGGTTGCAAAGGCTCAGGCGGAAGCGGATTCGCAGGTTGCGATAGCGGAAGCAGAAGCTCGTTCCATTATGCTTAAAAGCGTTGAAATCGCGCGTATGCTCGGCTATGAAATCAAGGACGAAGTTACAACCGACGCAGACGGCAACACCGCTACCGTTTACAGAATCGACTTCGGCACAAGAACGGGCGAAGACATTGCGGAATACTTAAAATATATTGAGTATCTTTCCGCATGGGACGGCAAGCTTCCCCAAGTCGTGGGCGACGGCAACGGCTTTATGATAACCGTACCTTCGACGGGCGACAACACCGAAAACAACAACTAAATAGCTAAACGCCCGCGGGGTTTCCCGCGGGCGGCTTACTTTTGATGAGAGGTAAAGCTGTAATTTAGCAAAAAAATAATATACTTGATTGAACGGAACGTTCATTATATGCAACTCGAAAAAATTTTGTTCTAAGTTGTACAGGCCCCGCATAAGTTAAGGTAGATAAAAGTTTTCGGAGGAAAGTATGAACGAAGAATTAGACTATGCCGAGATGCTGGAAATACCCGTAAGCACGGTTAACGTAGTTAAAAAGAAAAGCATTTTCAAAAAAAGACCCTTCTTCTCGCCCTCAAAGCCGCAGCAGCAGGAAACGCCCGCAGCGCAGGACGAGTTAAAAGATTTAGTAGTTGACAGCGTAAACGAACGCGTCGGCGCCTATACCTATACGGAGGATTTATCCGAGCCTGCCCAGCCCGAAAAGAAAAGTAAATTTTTTGCTAAGGACAAGGGCAGTAAGATAATTTTAACCGAGCTTATCGCCGTGTGCGTGCTTGCCGCCGCAATTTTCCTTACGAATATATTTATGCCCAATAGCGCGATTAATACCTTTATAGGTTCGCTTACGGGCACCACCAAGGCGGAGCCCGAACCCACCTACAACGAAATTACGCTTTCACCCGTCGTAAGCGATAAGTCCGACGCGGTCGTAAACGTTTCCGAAAGCGGCGTTCTTTCCTTTACGGCTAAGGGCAGCGTGTATCCTATATGTGCCGGCAAGGTTGCTTCCGTAACCAAGGAGAACGATACCTATACCGTTGAAATCGCACATACCTCAACCTTTACGAGCGTTATCACGGGGCTTACCGACGTGTATTCTGCACAGGGCACATCCGTTCAAGGCAACATTCCTTTCGCTTATTCTAACGGCGAGGGTGAGGTGCGCGTGTCCATGTACGATAACGGAACGCTTTTAAACTGCTATACTCTTTCGGGTGTAGTGCCCGTCTGGAACTCGTGAAAATAACAATTCACCCGTTGTTTCTGGCGGTGGGACTTCTGTCCGCGCTGTTCGGCGGTTTGCCGATATTTCTAATATGCGCATTGACCGCACTCCTGCACGAGTGCGGTCATATTTTTTGCGCGGCGCGACTCGGGTTCGAGTGCAAGAAAATAAGCCTGATGCCCTTCGGCGCGGCGGCGGTGTGCGACATTGAAGGCATTTCGCCCTCGGACGAGATTAAGCTTGCCCTTTCGGGACCTTTGGTCAACCTTCTTCTGTGCGTGGGCGTGGCGGGGCTGTGGTGGTTCTTCCCCGTAACCTACGCGTATACCGACCTGATATTCTACGCAAGCGCGGGTATGCTCGTATTAAACCTATTGCCCGCGTACCCCTTGGACGGCGGAAGAATAGCAAAGTGTGTTTTAGGAAATTTTTTGAAGAAAAACAAGGCACTGAATATCGCACTGCGCGTAATAAATATTCTCGTAGTAATTTCGCTTATTTTTATATACTTTTTCGCAATAAAGAATATAACGCTTTTAACGATGGCGGGGCTTTTGTTCTGCTCGGCACTTTCAAAAAGTCCGCCCGCGGTTAAAATCAATTTTGCCGCCAAAAAGAAGAAAAAGGGGCGGGAGATACGCTACGTTATTTTGGGCGAGAACGCAACCTTTAAAGAGGCGTTGAGGTTCGTGGACAGCAGTAGGTATTTGGTTTTGCAGTTATACAATGAAAAATTCCTCGATGAAATCACCGAGGACGAATTGTACGAGAAACTGCTTACGCGCAGTATCTACGATAAAATTTTAGATTAACGCTGCAAAAAGGCTCTTTCAAAAACCTCGCCGTCTATATTTTTATCCAGCACGCACTGCACGGCTTTTACGCCCAAATCGATGGCGTCCTCAACCGCGCCCGCAAGCGTGGCAAAATCGTAATTGCACTTGTAGGCTTGCTTTTTGGTTTTGAAAAGGTAGCGCGTGTAGTTGAAGTGGCGTTTTAGGCACCGTTCCACGCCCGTAACCGTAACGGCGGGTTCAATAAGTTTAATACTGTCGTATATCGCGCTCGTGCAGGATAGAACGCTTTCGCGGGGTAAAATTCTGCGGCGCACGCCGTAAAACTTGCTTATATACAGCCCAAAGTCGCTTTCCATTTTCTGGTGGGCGAGCGGGTTGGAATGCGCCGCCTCGTACGCGTAGACGGCGGGGTGAAGGGTGGCGTCAAGCGCGTAGTGCGTGGCGTAGCCCGCAGCGTAGGACGGGTTGCCGCTTACGAGCTTTGAAAAAACTTCTTCCGCGCTTAGCTTGTGCAGGGCGCGCCCCAAATTGGTTTTGGAAAATTTGTAGTTATATGCAAAGAAAACGTCACCGCCCTGCGAACCTACGAAGTAGAGGTCGGGTGAAGTTATTTGCTTTTTGTATTTGCCGTCAAGCCGTTCAAAGACTTTTTCGGCAATAATCAAATGAGAGAAGTAATCCGGCATAATATAAGTTTGCACTTATTTTGTAAAAATAAAACACATATAAGCGTCGCAATTCTGTGTCAAGCTTGCGTTTTGCCTTGGTCATTTACGCATAGTAAACTCCCTGCGGCAAATCCGCGCTTTCCTTGTCTTGCTTGCTTCTATGCGTTTTTGACAAGCTAAGTGTTTACTTAAATGTTCTCTTGCCGTAGAATAGGTATTGCTGGATATAGCCCGAATCTTCGCCGAAAAGACCCGTGAAGTATTCGTTGATTTTGTTGCGGTCGGTCAGCGTGCCGTTAAAATCTTCCTTGTAAATCTTTTCTATCCACACGTCGACGGGGAAGCTGTCGCGCTTGCCGAACCCGAAAAGCGCAACGCAGTCGGCAACCTTCGCGCCAACGCCCTTATAGGTTAAAAGCTGTTTTTTAAGCTCTGCCGTGGGTAGGGGCAGAAGGTGCGCAAGCCCTTCTTTTAAAATGCGGTTTGAGGTTTCGTCAAGAAAAGTATCGCGGTAGCCGCATCCGACGCTTTTGAAAAACTCTCTGCCCGCCTCCGCAAGCTTTTGGGTGGTGGGGAAGGTGTAGTATTCCTGACCCAAAAAGTCGCGCTTTTCACCAAGCCCCGCGCAGATGCGTGAAATTATGCCCTTTATGCGCGGTATGTTGTTGTTCTGCGAGATTATAAAGGAGTAGAGCATTTCCTCGTGGTTTTGGTTTAAAAGGCGCAGACCTTTAAGCTCCTCGGCACTGCGGGAGAGAAGGGGAATATTATGCGACTTTGCGCGGGTTATAATCCCGGAATAGTCCCGCGCCAAATCGAAGTAGTTATAAAAATAATCGCTATCCTCGCTTTCAACTACCGTCTTGTTGCCGTCAATGTGGATATAGCACGCCTTGTCGGCCGACACCGCAAAGTAGCCCTCTTTAAAGGGCGCAAAGCGGAAGGTCTGCCCGCAGTCTAAAACTTGTTCGGGGTTGAAATAAGTTGCGTCGTAATCGAATTTCATTTGTGCCTCGTAAAAAATACAGCCGTATGCTACGGCTGTATTTTATCATTTTACGGTTTAATTGTCAATATGAATGAACGTTACGTTCAAGCTGCCCGCGTTCATCTTGCCGGTAATGCTTTTTGCTTCGTTCGTACCGGTGTGATTATTGACGTTGCAAGCTCCGGCGTTTTTCGTTATGTCTACGGTGTACTCGGTTGCCGTACCCACGACGCCCAATGTTGCCGTGCCCGCGTTTAAGTTCGCAGTTATCTTGTCGCACGCCAACTTTTCAACCGAAACCGTACCGGCGTTCAGTTTAAAGGTGCTGCTTGCGCACTTTAAGCTTTCAAACTTAGCGGTGCCGGCGTTCATTTTGAATTCAAGGGAGGAGGCGGTAATCTCGTTACCTTTAATTTCACCCGCGTTTAAGTGTAGGTTAAGCTTTTCAAACTCGCCGTCGGGCAGGTTAATTATGCCCGCATTCAAATCGATATTCAAATTCAATTTGCAGTTTTGGGGTACTGAGATAGTCGTTTTGGGAAGGTTCGTGCTCCAGCTGCTCCACCAGTCCCAGAAGTGTTTTTTCTTTGAAACGAAGGATATTTCGCTTTTGCTTTCGGTAACGGTGGCGGTAAATCTATTGTTTTCGGGGTAGTCGAATTTTATAGTTTCGCCATCGTAATAAACGATATCAACCTCGCCTGCGGAGATATCAACGCTTAAGGTGTCAAATTGCCCTTCCGCAGTGTAGGACTTCATTTCGTACTCGGTTTCTTTGAAATCGAACTTCCAGCCGTTGACTGCCAAGGCTATTATTAAAATTGCTATGCCTATTCCGAGAATAACTGCGCCCGCTATAATCACTTTTACAAATCCTTTCATTTTATTTCTCCTTACCGCTGAACAATCTTCTAAGCCAAGCAAAGAACATATGGAACAGCTTCCACATCCACTTCACAAGCTGGAAGCAAAGGGGCATTATTATAAGGCTTAAACCGAAAATTATCAGCCCGCCGCCAATGGTTATTGCGCCGAAGGTTGCATCCACGAACAGTGCACCGACGCCCGCACCCGTAACCGCAACGCCAGTTATAAGCACGCCGAAGGGTGCAACGCAGAAGCCGACGGTAACGCCCACCATAGCCATAACCACCATAAAGATGGGGATAGCGAAGATTATGCATAATAGCACGAAAACCCAAGTGTAGTCGCCGCGCTGTTTTACGGGCTTTGCGGGCTGCTGTACGAATGCAGGGGTAGGTCCGCTGTAATTTCCGTAAAGGCTGTTGCTGCCGTACTCGCGTTTTTCTTCACGCTTTTCCTCGCGGCTTATCTCACGGCGTTCGCGCTCCTCGCGTTTTCTCTCCTCGCGTGTAGGTTCACGGGAAGGGGGTGCCTCGAAGTATTCCCCGCTTTCAGATAGTATTCTTTGCGCCGCGTCGTAGGGTGCGCCGAACTCGTCTATAATTTCCCGCTCGGTATAGCCCGCGTCGCGCCTGTCGGCGTAGGCTTCGGCGTAATAGTCCAAAACGCGCCGCCTTTCACTTTCGGAAACGCACAAAAGGTTGTCTTTCAGTTCGTCGCGCCATTCGTTATATTTCATATTCTTCCTCCGAAAATCTTTCTGTAAATAGTGTTGATTTCAAGAAAATCTTCTCTGCCGTCGTGAAGCTTTTTAAGCCCTGCGCTCGTTATCTTGTAGTACCGCCTAAGCCTTCCGCTGTACTCCGCCGTGCGCGTAGTTACGAACCCGCCCGCTTCAAGCCGCTTTAAGATGGGGTAGAGGGTGCTTTCGGATATTTCTATTATGCCCTCTAAATCGCTTATTATTTTATAGCCGTAGCTTTCGCCCTTACTTACGGCGTACAGTACGCATACGTCTAATATTCCTTTTTTAAGTTGACTATCCATATCTCCTCGCTTGCGCCGTTTTCCGTTAGAAATACCCCGCTTTGTCTAATACTATACATTGCATAGTATGCCGTGTCAAGTATTTTGATACAATTTTTTTAAAAATTTTTTACGGGTGAAAAGAGGGGTGCGCGCAATTATAAATTATAGTCGCGTGAGGAAAAGTATTATTTTTCAAAAGTTACAAATTATAAGAATATGATTACTTTGGAAAAGAATATAAAATCAGTCAAGGACGTTTTGACGAGCGAGGATATACTCGTTTTCGAGTTCACCTCCGACAGCGGCAAGAAGTTTGCCGCAGTGTTTGCCGACGGCGTAGTCGATAAAAACCAGATAGGCGAGCTGGTCGTCAAGCCCTTGCGCCACGCAAAAGAGGACGACACCTTTGAGGATATCAAGCTTTTGCTTGCCTCGCCCGAGCTTAAAGAGGGCAACAAGAAAAAGGACGCCATCAAGGAAATTTTAAACGGCAACGCCGTAGTGTTTATAGACGGCGAAAAGGACTTCCTTATAGCGGGCGTCAAAAGCCCGCCCATGCGCGCCGTTGCCGAGCCGCCTACGCAGGTTGCGGTTCACGGACCGAGAGAGGGGTTTATCGAGGATATCAAGATAAACTTAGGGCTTATAAGAAAGCGCATAAAGACCGAGCAATTGCAGGTTAAAACTATTTTCGTTGGCGACAAGTCGGATACGGCGGTATCCATCGTGTATATCGAGGGCGTGTGCCCCAAAGGCTTGCCCGAGAAGATAGAAAAAGAGATTTTGGCTAACGAGATAGATATCGTGCCCGATTCCTCGTACGTTTCGCAGTTTATGACCAAAAAGCCGCGCTCGCTTTTCAAGCGTTGCGGCACGGCGGAAAAGCCCGATATATTCTGTGCGAAGGTGTGTGAGGGCAGAGTGGGCATCGTCGTGGACGGCTCGCCCATCTGCCTTACCGTGCCATATATGGTGGTGGAAGATTTCCAGTCGGTTGAAGACTACTACATTAATTCTTACCGCTCGACCACTTTAAGGGTTTTAAGGCTTTTGTCGGTTTTGATAGGTATTTTCCTGCCCGCGCTGTATATCTCGGCACAGCTGTTTAAAATACAGATTATACCCTTTCAGCTACTTCTGAAAATTTCAAGCTCGGTTGCGGGGCTGCCGCTTTCGCCGAGTATAGAAATGTTCTTAACGCTGTTCGTATTGGAGGTTTTGAACGAGGCGTCCATACGAATGCCCAAGTACGTGGGGCTTGCGCTGTCCGTAGTCGGCGCGCTGGTTCTCGGCGATACGGCGGTCAAGGCGGGCATAATTTCCACGCCGGCGATAATAATTATCGCGTTTTCGGCAATTTGCCTTTACACCGTACCCAACAACGTTGAAACTACCACGACCTTGCGTTGGATGTATCTGATTATCGCGGGTAGCGTTGGACCCTTCGGAATGGTGCTTTTATCTGCGTATCTTATCTGTTACCTCGTGTCGGAGCAGTCCTACGGCGTGCCTTTGGTTACGCCCTTTGCACCCTTAGTAAGAAGCGACTTGTACGACAGCTTGGTAAAGGCGAATATGTACACCTTGGATACGCGACCGAAGGCGTTTAAAGTAAAAGAAAAAGTGAGGCTGAAAAAGAATGAAAGCGAAGATTAGCGTCAGACAAATTTGTTTTATAATGCTTGCCTATACGGTCGTGGGGAAGCTGCTTTCTTACCCATCGGCAGTGAGCTATTACTGCGAAAGAGACTTGCTGTTCCCCGCTTTAATCGACTTTTTGGTGCACGGTTTAATAGTTTGGGGCGTGGCGTTTCTTTGCTCGCGCACGGATAAAACCTTTTTCGAGCTGTTAAAGGGCGTTATAGGCAATATCGGCGCGAAAATAGTTTACGGCTTTTTTGCGGCGTTCTTCCTTTTAGCCGCGCTTATGCCGCTTTTTGAGCAAGAGCTGTACGTGCACAACATCTTCTACGATACCGTGCCGTCTTTAACCGTGTTTTTGCCCGTATTCATTTTTGCAATTTACGCGGGCAGCAAGCGGTTTGAAAATATAGGCAGATGCGCCGATATATGTATGCCCATCTTCGCAATTACAATGGTGGTTATCTTCGTGATGTCGTTTAGCGAAGCGAAATGGGATAACCTTTTGCCCGTGTTAAGGACGCCCGTAGGTACGGTGTTCGGGACGGCGTTGGGCACTATCTACCGCTTCGTCGAGCCCGCCTGGATGCTTATGTTTATGGGTCACTTCAAGTACAAAAAGGGCGACGCGGCGAAGATAACGGTATCTTACGCGGCGGGCGCGGCGATAGTCATTTTATTCCTTGCGACCTATTACGCAATTTACGGCGGGCTTGCGCCTTCGAGGACCTTCGCAATTTCAAGGACTTCTTTGTACTTTTCCGCCTTGCAGACGATAGGCAGAATTGACCTTATCATGCTGTACGTCTTGGAAACGGTTATGCTGTTTGCGCTCGTATTGAATATTCAGCTTGCAGTATACGCCGCCGCAAAATGCACCGGTTGGGAAAACAGGGCTATGCTTTCGCTTATTTTCAACGTCGTGCTTGCCGTGCTTTTAATAGTGTTCGACCACTATTATTACAGCATGTACGAGGTATACAACAAGTGGCTGTGGATAGTGTTTGTAATTTTCTCGGTATTAATTCCCGCGTTTGCGTGGACTTTTAGAAGGAGGACGCGATGAAAACTAAGTGGAATTTCAGCCGTGCGTCGGTCTTTATTTACGTGCTGCTTTTTATCGCGCTGTTGGGGCTGTTTTTCACCAACGACTTCGGACTCGTCGATATTCACAAAAGCGCAATAATCACTGCGGTGGGCGTCGATATGGAGGACGACGAGGTGCAGGTTACGGCGGAGCTTGCCGTGCCCCAGCCCTCGCAAAGCGGTGAAAACATCAAGTACACGCAGGTGCAGGGCAGCGGCTTGACCATTGCCGACGCGCTGAACGAGATAAACGCTAAAACCGGCTTTTACCCCAAGCTTCAATTTTGCGATTTGATTTTAATCGGCGAAAGCTGCCGCGAAAGAGAATTGTTCGGCTTGCTTGCGTGCTTTTACAGAAAGAACTTTTCCGAGCTGACCGCCCTCGTTGCGGCGTGCGAAGGAAAGGCTTCGGATATGCTTGCGCTTAAGTCCGAGGTCGACGATATGACCAGCGAGGCGATAAGCAAGGTTTTATCCGACGAAATAAAAAAATCGGCAAACGCCAACCCGATGAATTTGAAAAGTATTGCCGTTACGCATTACTCTAAAAGCGCGGCTTGCTATATGCCGTATATCGAAGTGAATAATCAAGGCACTTCCCAAAACGGCGGCAACGGCGAAAGCATTGGCGGAGAGGGCGGCAACCAAGGCGGGCAAAGCGGTGGCGGTGGCTCGTCGTCAGGTGGCGGCGGCGAAAGCGGAGGCTCGCAGGGCGGTGGCGGCTCGCAAGGCGGCGGTTCCGAACAGCCCGTGGAATTTACCGCCCGCAAAACTGCGGTTTACTCTAACGGTGAGTTTAAGGGTATTCTTGACGAACAGCAGTCGTTTGCGCTTTCCGCACTTCAAAACGATATCCACCTTGCAGTGCTGCCGTGCGACGCGGACGATATACACTACACGCTCGGCATGAAGAACGTGAGCGGCGGGGTGAAGCTGAAGGTGAACGAGGGCGTGCCCGAGCTTACCGTAAGCTTTAAGGCGAAGGCGAAAATCAACGGCGCAAGAAAAAAGCTTGACCCCCACCAGATTATTTTCGACGACGTGGTGTCCGATAGCGTTTTGAAGGGCGCGGAGGAAGAGCTTAAAACCCGCTTTAACGATTTGATTGAAACCTGCAGAGAATCGGACTGCGACATTTTGGGAATAAAGGAGCAGCTTTACAAGGGCGAGAAAAAGTATTACGATGCGTTTAAGGATGATATTTTAACCCGTATGCAGGTTAAATACGAGGTTGAAGTCGGAAGTATAGATTAAAGAAATTAAGTCGGGGCTATGCCCCGACTTAACTATTTACGGCTTCGTGGAATTTATATGCGCGAGAGTTTCTATTATGAGTTTAGACAGAAGCTGCAAGTCGCACTCGCTGATTTCTCCTTCCGAGTTCTCGGTCAAGATTTCTGCGGTTCGCGCTGCGCCGTTGCCCGTTACGTCGCGCTCGATAGCCCCGGCAATTTCTTTTGCCACGCCCTCAATTTTATCGGTGGGCACGAAGCCCTCGATAAGGGTTGAAATTACCCCCTCGGTTGCAGAGGTCGTAGTTTTATCCCGCACGAATTGCTCGTACAAAACGTATAATAGGGTTGCGACCGAACCGACCGAGATACCGTGCTCGATTACGGAAATATACTCCGCCAAAAGGTAACTAAGGCTCCAGTTTTTAAGCGCGGCGTACGCGGCGTAAAAAATCACGCCGAAGGTGAAGGGGAGAAAGGTCAAAAGCTTCTTCTTCGTCTTTTTCAAAAAAGTTACTTTGCAAATCTGCACCGTTATCGCCGTAAGAAAAGCAAGCAGCACCACGTCCAAGCCGTAAAAGGTGAAAGTATCTATAATTTTTATAATCGTCAAATTTTCCTCCAAAGAGGCGACGCCCGACGCGTAAATTCAATCGCCTAAAAATTACTTCTTCACCCGACGGTTATTTTATAAGCCGTTTTTACCCGCTTAAACGGGGACGGCAAAAATAAAGTTCAAATTATTCTGTAACCAATACACACGGTTGCCAACGCGGATTTTTTATGATAGAATAAACTTATGAGAATGCATAAAAAAAGCCGCTTGGAAGAAAGAATTGCGGCGTGCGGTGATATAGTAAAGGTTGCCGATTTATCCGACAAAAATATGAAAAATGCGGCGTTGACCCCCGAATATGTGCCGTTTAACGAGGTTTTCGGCAATAATAACCCTATATATTTGGAGATAGGCTGCGGCAAGGGTAAGTTCGTTTGCGAGATGGCAAAGAAGCTTCCCGATATAAACTTCGTTGCCTGCGAAAAGATTTCAAACGTGCTTATCGAGGCGTTGGAGAGGGCAAAAACCGAGGGAATTAAGAACGTTTACTTTTTAAACTGTGCGGCGGAGGTGCTTCAAAAGTACTTTACGCCCGGCTCGGTTGATAGGCTTTACCTTAACTTTTCAAACCCGCTCCCCAAGGAAGGGTACAAAAAGCAAAGGCTTACGCACCCCCGTTTTTTAAGCATATATGGGGGTCTATTAAAAAAAGGCGGCTTGATTTTACAAAAGACGGACGACGAAGATTTTTATAAATTTTCGGTCGAAAGCTTCAAGCAAGCGGGCTTTGAGGTGCTTTCCACCTGCGAAAATTACCTTTTAGGCGAAAAAGAGGACGTGGAAACCGAGCACGAAAGGCGTTTTAAGGACATGGGCAAGCACATTTTCAGGGTGGTCGTAAAGGTTTAAATATGCTTTGGTTGTGGCTTAGTTTGGGCATATTAGGGGGTGTAACCCTTATTTTGCTGTTTATTTGGTGCAATAACAGCTGGTTGAAGGTAACCAGATACTCCTTTGACGCAGGGCTCGCAAAGGGCGTCAAAATAGTTCATTTATCCGATTTGCACGGCAAACAGTTCGGACGCAAAAATACCCGCTTAATTGCCAAAATAGTGAAGGAAACCCCTGATTTTATAGTAATTACGGGCGATATTATCCATAAATACCGCGAAAAGGATAAGCGGGTTGCGCTTGAGCTGGTGTCTTCCTTGGGCGGGGTTGCACCCGTGCTGTACGTATCGGGCAACCACGAGATGCGCAACAAGGGATACCGCTTTTTCAGAAGAGATTTGAAGGAGGCGGGCGCGGTCGTTTTGGACAATTGCCCCCTTGATATATGCGGTTTAACGGTGGTCGGGCTCAATTGTACGGCACTTAAAAACGAAGTTATATACAAAATTACGCCTAAAACGGAAGGCGTTAAGATTTTGCTTGCGCATATGCCACAGCATATAGAAAGGTACGCTTCGGCGGGGTACGACTTCGTTTTCTGCGGGCACGCGCACGGCGGACAGTGGCGCATACCGTTCACGCGGCAAGGAATTTACGCGCCGGGGCAAGGGATGTTCCCAAAGCTTACTTCGGGTGTGCACGAGCGGGGAAAGACCAAAATGATTATCTCCCGCGGGCTGGGGAATTCCGAGTGCCCCATAAGACTTTTCAACCGACCCGAAATAGTAATTACCGAAATAAAATAAAAAACCCGACGGATAACGGCTCCGTCGGGTTTTATTAATTAAACTAAAAGTGCAAGCACGGCTTTTATGGTGTGCAGCTTGTTTTCGCCTTGTTCCAAAACCAAGCTGTTTTTGCCGTCGATAATATCAGCCGTAACTTCTATTCCGCGGTTGGCGGGCAATGAGTGCATAAACTGCGCGTTGTGCGCGGCAAGCGACATAAGCGAGTTGTTCACCTGATAGGGAAGAAGAAGCTCAAGCTCCTTTTCGGGCACGGACGAATGATAGTGGTAGTTGTCCGTGTAAACTATATCCGCATTTTTTACAGCCTCTACGGGGTTGTCGGTTACGGTAATGTTGCCGTACTGCCTTGCCGTATCCAAAAGTGCTTTCTTGATGCCGTACTTTTCGGGCGTGGCAACTGCAACCTCCATACCGCACTTAATCGCGCCCGTTATAAGCGAGGCGGCGGTGCTGGTGCCCTTGCCGACGTAGGCTATTTTAAGCCCTTCAAGCTTTTTGTGCTTTTCCCAGATGGTGAAAAGGTCGCACAGTGCCTGCAAGGGTATGCCGTTTTCGTTATGGGAGTTTATTATGGAAATTTCCGAAACGGCGCAGAACTCGTCAAGCTCTTTCTGGCTGATGTCACGCGTTACCAGCGCGCCCACTCCGTAGCGGGAAATTACGTTTACTATGTCCTTTACGTTCTCGCCCGCCTTCATATCGTTTTCGGAGTAGGGCAGATTTACGCAAACGCCGCCGAGCTGGCTTACGCCTATTTCAAGCGCGCAACGCGTTCTTAGCGAAGTATCGCCGAACAGAAGGGCAACGGTTACGCCCTTTAAAATGCGCGTATCCTCGTGGGCGATAAACTTCGCCTTCATTGCCTTCGTTGCGTATAAAAGTTCAAAAATTTCTTCGGTGGAATAGTCGCCGAGCCCCGTCATGTGCTTGTGCCTTATTCCGTATGAAGGGGTGTATCTGTTTATATCCATTTTAAAACCTCACGCCCATTATAACATTTACGGGCGGGTAATACAAGCTATTTTAATTCGGTTTCGCGTTTTGAGAACTTGCAACCGCAGTAATTTTGCCTATACAGCCCGTATTCCTTTGAAAGCTGGGTACTTCTTAAATACCCGTTGCGCTTTTTAAAATCGGAGTAAAGCCACTTGTCGCCGCCCAGGCGCACACCTATCTCGTTAATGGCTTGCGCGTTTTTAAGTGGGCTTATTGTCAAAGTGGTGGTGAAGAAGTCGAACCCGTTTTCGTCTGCAACCTGTTTAGTTTTTGCAAGCCGAAGCTCGAAGCACTTCAAACAGCGGGCAGAGCCTTCGCCTAAATTTTCAAGCCCCTTGACAGCATTGTAATACTCCGCCTCGTCGTGGTCGCAGTCGATAAAGTCCGCCCAGCCCGTTTCGTCAATAAGGCGCAAAAGCTCCGCCTTGCGGCGGGCATATTCCCCGTCGCCGATATTGGGGTTGTAGAATAGGACGGTTATTTTAAAGTGGTCTTTCAGCCTTTCGAGGCAAGCGGAGGAACAAGGCGCACAGCAGCAGTGCAGAAGCAGCCGCTTGCCACAGTTTTCCTCTATTTGGTTTTGCATCAGCTTGTCGTAATCGGGCTTGTTCATATTTTTATTATAACGGCTAATTTAAATAATTGCAAAGTGTTTAACTTGATTTTTCTCAACTGATATGGTAATATATGGTATATAATTTCGGAGATAGATTATGGCAAGTTTAAAGTTAAGCGGTGTTAACAAAGTTTACCCTTCGGGTGAAACGGGTTTATACGATATCAATTTAGAGGCGAAGGATAAGGAATTCCTCGTCATCGTCGGCGCGGACGGAAGCGGCAAGTCGTCACTTCTTCGCGTAGTGGCAGGACTTGAGGACGCAACCTCCGGCTCTGTGTTCATCGACGATAAGGATATGGTTGACGTAGAGCCGAAGAACAGAGATATTGCTATGGTCTTCCAAAGCAGCACGCTTTACCCCTCGCTGAACGTTTTCGATAATCTGGCTTTCGGGTTAAGGCTGAGGAAAGCCCCCGAGGCGTTGGTGCAAGAAAGGGTGAAGGTGGTTTCGAATATTTTAGGTTTGAACGACATTCTGTTCCGTAAGCCCAAGGTACTTACCGCCGCGGCAAAACAGCGCGTTGCCATAGGCAGGGCTATAGTTAGGGAGCCTAAGCTTTACCTTTTCGACGAGCCGCTATCGGGCTTGGACGACAAGCTTAAGGGCGATATGTTGAACGTCATTATGAACTTGCAAGCGAGGCTTGAAGGCACTTTCGTCTACGCGACGAAAAGCGTGCCCGAAGCGCTTACGATTGGCACGAGGCTCGTCGTTATGAAGGACGGGTTCGTTCAGCAGATAGATACACCCGCAAACCTTTACGATTACCCCGCAAACACTTACGTGGCTTTCTATATCGGCTCGCCCACGATTAACTTTATTAAAAAAGTTAAAATCATCCAAGAAGAAGGCAAGTACTTTGCGGCGTTTGCGAACTATAAAATCGAACTGCCCGAAAATATCGTTGCCCGCTTTGAGAAGATTGCGGAATACGTGGGCACTGGCAAGTACGTTACTTTGGGTATCCGCCCCGAGGACGCGGAAATTTGCGATAACGGAATTTTCCAAGGCACGGTGGACAAGGTTGACGAAGGCTACGCCGAGGTTGACCTCAACCCCGAGGTTTGCATAAACGCGCAGGCTAAGGCGGAAGTCGAAAAAGGCAAGAAGGTTGGCGTTGCGGTTGACCTTACCAAGCTTTATATTTTCGACGCGGCAAGCTGTTTAACCCTTTTAAATAGGGACGCAAGCTACCAAAAAACCGAATATGCGGACGCGGATTATATCCCGCTTGCATACGACGAGGAAGTAAGAATTCACGAAAGCTTAAAGCCCAACAAGAAGAACAAGAAAAAGTAAGTTTAGAAAATCATTTTTAAGGCAATAAAATAATCTGTTTAAACGCGCCGCCCGCGCAATACAAACGCGGGCGGCGGTGATATATTTTTATGGATGTCATACTTGAAGCGTTTTGGGATACGCTGAAACTGTTTCCGTTTCTCTATCTTATCTATATTTTGATGGAGATTTTGGAGCACAGAACCAAGCTTATCCAAAGCCAGAAAATTTTACAAGGAGGGTTTGCTCCGCTTATAGGCTCGGCGACGGGGCTTATTCCGCAGTGCGGGTTTTCCGTAATGGCGGCAAAGCTCTACGATAGGGGTTTTATCCGCACGGGCACCATACTTGCGGTGTTTATCGCCACTTCGGACGAGGCGCTTATCATAATGATTTCGGATATGACCGCGGCACCCGACGTAATGCTTTTGGTGTTTATAAAGCTTATCGTGTCCGTGGGCGTCGGTTATCTTGCAAACTTCCTTCTTCCGAAGGAAAAGCTTGCAAAGGTGGGCGCGGCGCAGGACGTAGAGGCGCACTTCTGCTGTTCTGAGCACGACGGCGGAATGCTTGGCACTTCTTCCGATTTTAAAACATATATCGTTTCGCCCCTTTTGCACTCCTTGAAAATTGCGGCGTATCTTTTAATCGTGAACCTCGTGTTCGGATATATCATCGATATTGCGGGCGGGGTGGATAAAATCTCGGCAAGCGCGATGGAGGGCGGGGCTTACGTTCAGCCGCTTATCACCGGGCTTATAGGTCTTATCCCCAACTGTGCGTCAAGCGTAATTTTAACGGGCGCGTATACAAACGGCGCGATACTTTTCGGAAGCTTGGTCGGCGGGCTTTGCTCTAACGCGGGGCTCGGGCTCGTGGTGCTTTTCAGAAACACCAAAAAGCTCAAAAGAAATATTCTTTTAGTGGTCGTGATGTATGTGATTTCGGTAATCGTCGGAATAGCAGTAAACGGCTTTACTGCACTGTTTAGTAATATATAAATAGTTTTATTCCCCGTGCCTATTAAAGGCGCGGGGATTTTTTTCATTTGGGGGCGCAAAAGGTTGAAAAATTTTTGCGGATATGGTATCATAAATTTCAGTAAATTTATTTTGGGTTTTTTATGGCTTTAGAAGTTACTAATCTTGAAGGCAACGAAGTTGCCGACGACTATACTAGAAAAAGCGTTCCGCAAGGCAGGTGGAGCGATACTTGGTACGTCTTTAAATCCAACTTTTTAAAGTTGGTTTTAATCAACGTATTCGTTTTGATAACCTTTGCACCCGCAATAGGGCTTTTGATTTTCCGCTCGGCATATATCAAAATGCTTGGCGACGTTTATCCTTTTAACTCAAGCATTTTGTTCCCGTACTATACCGACGTAACGGGGCTTGCGGAAAGGCTTACGCTTTCGGCGGATATACTTTTCTACGCCGCGCTTATCGTTTCGGGATTTATCGCCGCGGTGGGTATTTCGGGCGCAACCTATTCAATAAGAAAGCTTATCAACACCCACGGCGAGTTCTCGCTTAAAGGCTTCTTCCACGGCGTAAAAGTCAACTACTTCAACACCGTTTTCCCCGTGTTCACGTTCTTGATTTTCCTGTACGCAACCTTCCTTATCGGCGACCAAATGGAATACGCCCAAGCCTTAGGTAACGGTGCGGCGGGTGAAATTACCGCGTACGTTTTCATAATTATCGCAACCGTTTTGGTCGGAATTTTTATGGCGTGGGTTTACGCAGTCGGAACGACCTACAAGGTTAAGTTTATACAGCTTTTCAAAAACTCTTTCGTTTTATGCATCGGCTCTATATTAAAAACCGTGTTTATGGCGGGCTTCTCGCTTATCCCCGTATGGCTGTTTATGATAGGCGGGTTCGTAAGAATTATTTCTTACGTCGTATTCGTTTTCATAGGCTTCTCGTTCATAATTCTTTGCTGGACGGCGTTCACGCAGTCCGTGTTCGACGCGTATATTAACCCGACCTTGAAGGTGGCCGAGGAAGAAAAGAAGGCGGCAAGAACGCAAGAGGAAGTAGTTGCGGACGAAAAGCAGCGCGCACGCGAGCTGCTTGCGGCGGGCAAAAGCGAGCTTATTTCCCGTCCCATTATGCCGATAGCTGCGGAGGCGGCTGTTCAGGGCATAGGCAAAACCTTTACCCGTAAGGATATTTCGGCAGTTGCCGAGGGTAGGGACAAGCTGAACTCCGACGTGGCGGCTTACGAGAACGCACACAAGAACGACACCGTTTACGTTGAATACAACAGGCTTTTTGCCGAGCGTGAAAAGGCACTTTCCGACGAGGTCGACAAGAAGGGCAAGAAAAAGAAGAAGATTAGTGCGGCTAACCTCTTGAAGTAATTTGAAGTAAATATGAAAGGAAAACCTTATTCCGCCTTGGGCGGCGTATTTGAATATTTAAACGACGACTGCGGCTATGACGAATGGTCGCAGTATTTAATTAATAAATTAAAAAGTCTCGGCACCGGGCGCGAGGGGCTGGATATAGGCTGCGGCAACGGCTACTTTACGCGTGCGCTCGTCCGTGCAGGCTACGCCGTGAAGGGTATGGATATTTCCGAAGAAATGCTTTCCTCCGCGGTGGAAATTGCGCGGCGCGAGGGCGTAAGGGCTGAATTTTTATACGGCGATATAACCAAACTGAAGGTAAATACAAAGCCCGATTTCATAGTTGCCGTCAACGACTGTTTAAACTATATTCCGCAAAACAAGCTTGCCGCTACCTTTTCAAAGGTTTACCAAAGTTTGAAAAAAGGCGGGTTATTTATTTTCGATATCAGCTCGGAAGAAAAGCTTAAAAACGATTTAGGCAACAACTTTTTCGCCGACGACGGTGAGGATATAACCTACCTTTGGTTTAACAGCTTAAAGGGTGATAGGGTGGATATGGATATAACCGTGTTTACACGCGGCGCGGACGGCAAGTACGTCCGTGCTGACGAGCGGCAAACGCAGTATATCCACGGCGAGCAAGCCGTAGTTTCCGCACTTGAAGGCGCAGGCTTTAAGGTTGAAACCGAGGGGCACCTTGGCGGGACGAAGGAAAAACGAATTAATTTTATTTGCAGAAAAATATGAATAAGCTTTATAAATCTCTCGTTTACGATTTGCAGGTTTCGCTGTCCGTTTTGGATACGACCGAGCTCGTGAACGACGCAATAAAAATTCATAATCTCGACGAGGACGGCGCAAAGCTTTTGGGCGGCTTACTTACGGCGTGCGCGTATATGGCGGGCTGTTTAAAGTCCGATAAAGGCGCGGTTTCCATCACCGTTAAATCGGGCGACGGCAGTGCCACCGTATCGGTTTCGGGCGATAAGGACGGGCATATCCGCGGCTATATCGACGGCGCCGGAAACGGGCTTAAAGGCGGGGTGATGACCGTCATAAAGGACGACGGGCTTTTCCGACCCTTCTTGGGCACTTGCGAGCTGAAATCTTGCGACGTATCCGAAAACCTTATGCAGTACTTCCATAAAAGCGAGCAGATAGAAACGGCGGTTTCCTTCGGCGTTAAAATGAAAAACGGCAAGTGCGTTGCGGCGGGCGGCGTGGTTATGCAGCTACTTCCCGGCACCTCCGAAGAGAATATGGACAAAGCCGAGAACGCCATGCAAAACTTTATAAACGCGGCGGAAGTTATCGAAAGCTTGGGCGCGGACGGAATTATCGACAAATATTTTTCAAAGGAAACCGAAAAAAGCGGGGTTTATCTCACTTTCCCCGCATATAAGTGTAATTGTTCGCGCAAAAAAATAGAGGGGGTTATTATGCCCCTCGGCAAAACCGAGCTTTTGAAAATCGTTGAAGAAGAAGGGTGCGTGAGCGTGCACTGCCATTACTGCAATAAAGACTATAAGTTTAAGTCCGACGATATAGAAAAGCTATTTTAATGTGGTGTTTATGTATGAAAATAACCGCCCGATAAAACGGACGGTTATACACAAAACTATCAAAAATACACCCAAAATGATTTTTGTGCTTGGTTGCTACAAATATTGCAACTCTCTTGTTCAAGAACTTCTTGGGAATAATTTAATTATACCTTGTGAAGTGTTTAATGTCAAGGGTGTTTCAAAATAAAAATAAGGATTTAATACAATTTAAGTTTATAACGGTTGATGAAGCTTTAGATAAATAAAATTAAATTAAGGTTATATGAGCAAAGTTACGAAAATCGACTTAGGCGGCGACAGGCTTATTTCGCTTGCGGCTGATTTGGTCGACGAGCACAACTATATAGGCGCGTTGAAAATTCTTAATAAGAATTACGACCTTAACGGCAACGACGACGATTCGTTGATGCTTTACGCGGAAATTTTCGACGATATGGGGCTGTACGAAAAGTGCGTCAACGGCTGGTTTAAGTACGTTGACGAGGCTGACTTTGCCGATATGTCGGACTGCTACGAGGGCTTGGCAGTGAGCTATATGAACCTCGGCAACGAGCATTATTCGGCGTACTATTACAATAAGCTTTTATCCGAAAGCGACGAGGTCGACCCCGATATGCGTGAGGAAATTTTAAGGGAGTTTACAAGTAACGACGAAAACCCGTTGAAGTTTTCTTACCCGCCTGCATTGGAGGACTGCTCGGAATATATAAACGGCGGAATTGCGCATATGAAGGCGGGTGAATACGACCTCGCCATCGAAGAGTTTGAAAAGGTAGGCGAGGGCAACCCCAAGTATCTTGCGGCGCGCAACTACGTCGCAATGTGCAAAATTATTTCGGACAGGTGTGAGGAAGCCGAGCAAGAGTGCCTGAAGGTTTTGGAAAAATACCCCGACGACGTTCAAGCCTTGACCACGCTTGCCGCCGTCAAGACGGAGGCGGGCAAACGCGAAGAAGCGCTTGATTTAGCCAAAAGGCTTGTAGGCTTAGAGCTTACCGACCCCGAAAATATTTATAAAATCGCAACGGTGTGCTGTGAAAACAAGCTGCACGCGGAGGCGTACGGGCTGTTTAAAAAGCTTACGGGCGAGCTTGAATACGATTTGAACATTATGTATTTCAAAGCCGTTTCTGCGTTCAACTGCGGCAAGTTCGAAGAAAGCTTTGCCGCCTTTGACGATTTGTGTACCATTTACCCGGAAGCGGTTACGGCGCGCTATTATTACAAGCAAGCGCGGGCTATGAAGGACAGCGGGGAAATAAAAGAACTCAGTTATTTCTACCGTCTGCCCAACGACGTAAGGGAATCGTCTTTAAAACTGCTTGCTGCGTATTTGCGGCTTTCGAACACGGCGGCAAGAAAGCTTGCCGAGGACGTCGACCTTTCGGACTGCGTAAGGTGGTGCTTTGACGAAATCGAGGGCTTCGGCGGAAGTGAGTTACAGCTGCTTGCGGCGCAGGTTGCCGTAAAGGCGGGGCTTGACGGGATAGTAAGAAGTATCCTTTTGGACGCCTTCCTTGACGACAGGCTGAAATTGGAGGTTTTAACTTCGCTTGCCGAGCGCAACGAGTTCGAGTGCTTCGGCGTGGTTATCTGCCACGTTTATAAAAGAATTACCACTAC
Source organism: uncultured Clostridia bacterium (assembly GCA_947176485.1). Taxonomy (GTDB): domain Bacteria; phylum Bacillota; class Clostridia; order Christensenellales; family Borkfalkiaceae; genus Coproplasma. The sequence goes on from CAMWQS010000007.1 coordinate 20,509, forward strand.
TACGCTGGATATCGGGCGGGCGAAAAGGAAGTTTTTCGTGCAGGCGTACGCAAGGCTCGTGGCACACTTTTCGGTGCTTGAGGACGATTACGGCTTCTCGTTTGCGGACGCGGCGGAGCGTATTTACCGCAAGCTTTCCGCAGACGGTAGGCTGGACGAGGTGAAAAGCGTTGACGTTTTAACCGCGGCAATTTACTGTTTGTCCGAAGTGAACGCCGCCGGCATAGAGGGTGATAAAATTTATTCCTTCTTCGAGGCGGATAAAGAGCAAATTGATAACCTTTTGAGGGATATATGAAGTTATACGATTTTGACGGAATGTTCGATGAAAAGCTGTCCGAGTACATTGCTAAAAACTCGGGCAAGCACAAGGAAGAAGAATGGGAAGATATTATTCCCGAGCTGTACAAAAAGTTCGGCGATACGCCCATTAAATCGCTTGGCAAGACCCCGCGTGAATACTACGGCGGGATGACCGACGGCGAGCTTATAAAGTGCTTAAAGTTGCACCTTAAAAACGGCGTGCCCGTGTCCGAATTTCTGTGCGCGGCAATCGAGGGCAGAAATTTGACTAAGGAGCTTTTGCCACTTCTTGACGGCACGCAGGACGAGGTTGAGTACGCAATGAACCTTTTGGGCGCGGCTCCCGAGGCGTTAGACAAATATATGGAAATGCTGTGCACGGGCGCGGACGAGGATATTAAAAACCGCTGCGTGGACTTTATAAAGGAAAACGCGGACGCCGTTTTGGATAAGGTTAAGGAAAATTACAAAAACGGTATCGAGCGGGAGTATATGCTTGAAATTATGTCCCGCACGACAAGGAGGGACGAGGACGTTTTCGAAATTCTTTTAAAGGAGTTCCGCACCGACCCCGACGAGGTGCCCATGCACGCAAGCTATCTTGCGGCGTACGGAGACGAGCGCGCCCTTCAATATCTCTTGGATAAAATCGACGAGGAAGGTATTTCCTTTATCGAGTACCAAGAGCTGAAGTTTGCGATAGAGGCTTTGGGCGGCGAGTACACCAAGGAAAGAGATTTCTCTAACGACCCTTATTTCAAACTGATTATGCCGAATAAAAATTAAAATTGTATAAATAACCTCCGAAAGGGCAACAACCTTTTCGGAGGTATTTTTTATGCAAGAGCTTACATCAAAGGAACTTCAACTTATATCCGACGCGCTTACCGCCGAAGGACTGATTTGCAAAAAGGCAAGGGCTTATTCCAAGACCCTTACGGACGTGGAGCTTGCCGACTGTATGACGAAGATTGCGGACGACCACGAGATGCGCTATAACGCGCTGTTGAAAATGATAGGAGGTTGATATGAAATTAACTAAAAGCGACGTAACTTTGAACGAAAGAGATTCATTGCAGGATATTTTAGAGAGTGAAAAGCAGCTTATGGGCTTATACACTACGGCACTTTTCGAGGGCAGCACCAAGGCGGTAAGAAAGAACTTTTCCACCAACCTTTTGGGCGTTGCGGAAAATCAGTTTTTGGTATTCACGCAGATGAGCACGCGTGGCTACTACGAACCCAAGCCTGCAAACAAAACCCTAATCGACGAAGCAACCAACACTTTCAAAAAGCAAAAAAACAGCTTAAAAGCGAACGGATAAACGTTCCGTTTAATCGCGTATCTTAATTGCGTGTGCGTAGACTGACTTGTAGCTAATCAAACGTAGTATATATTTTCAAGCATTTCACATAATACCTTTGCGGGGAAATTTTTCCCGCAGAGGTATTTTTTATATGAAAGCTACAGGAATTGTTAGAAGAATAGACGAGTTGGGTAGGGTGGTTATCCCCAAAGAAATAAGGAGCACTTTGCGCTTGAAGTCGGGAGACCCGTTGGAAATCTTTACCGACAGGGACGAGCTGATGTTGAAAAAGTATTCGCCCATAGCGTCGCTTGAAAAATTTTCCGAGGGCACGGCAAAATCATTATCCGATTTGTCAGGTCATATTGCGGTTATTTGCGATACGGACGGCGTTCTTCACGCTTCGGGACGCGGTCAGCGCGAGTTCGACGGCAAGAACCTTTCAAACAATATGGAAAAGATTATGCGTGAAAGAAAGAGCTATATTGCAAGCTCGGCGGAAGGCGGCGACGTAGTGCCCATTTGTGCGGGTCAGCAAAGCGAGGTTACCGCGCAGGTTATCGTGCCCATAGTTTGCAACGGCGATTGTCTTGGTGCGGTTGCCCTCGTTTCTTGCGAGCGCGGCGCGAAGATTGAACCCGCGGCGTGCAAGCTTGCACAATTGTCCGCAAATATACTTGCCGGACAATTCGAGTAATTATTTAGGAAAATCGGTGTGGAGAAAACGGGAAAAAAGCGCGGAGGCGGTCAATCGTTTCTTGCGGGTGCGGCGATAATATCTATCGGCGGGTTCGTTTCGAAAATACTCGGGGCGATTTACCGCATACCTCTTACCAACGTTTTGGGCGGAGAGGGAATGGGGATATACCAAATGGTGTATCCTCTTTACTGCATACTTTTAACCGTTTCCGCCTCGGGCATACCTACGGGTATTTCCCGCCTTATTTCCTCGGGCAAAGGCGATGGCGCGGAGAAGGAGGCGTTCCGCCTTTACAGCGCGGTGGGGCTTATCGGCACTTGTATTATGTTCATACTGTCCGGTCCGCTTGCGACTATTCAAGGCGAGCCGGCGATTTCGCTGTGCTGTAAGCTTTTGTGCCCGTCGGTATTTTTCGTGTCCCTTCTGTCGGTGGTGCGCGGATACTTTCAAGGGCGGGGGAATATGCTGCCCACCGCCACGACGGAGATTTTGGAGCAGGTTATCAAGGTTGCCTTCGGCGTTGCGCTTTCCTATCTTTTTAGGGATAACTTGGCGCTGGCGGTTGCTTCAACCCTTTTGGCGGTTACCGTAAGCGAAGTTCTTTCCACGGGAATTGCGGCTATTTGGTACTTTAAAGGTCGGGGCAAAAAGCCCCTATATCCCGTGCCGTCCGTGCCCGTAAAAAGTATTCTGCACTATACCGTGCCGCTGACCCTGACGGCAATCGCCTTGCCCGTTTCACAGCTTTTGGAAAGCATCGTGGCGGTTAGGCTTTTGAAGGGTATGGCTGAAAACGCAACCTCTTTGTACGGCATATTTTCGGGCTGTGCTATAACCATAATAAACCTGCCCGTGTCGGTGTGTTACGGCTTGGCGGCGTCGAGCATCCCGCAAATTTCACCCCTTGCCGAAAGCGGCGATATCGCGGGCGCAAAGAAAAAGGCGTATAAGTCCATTCTGATAACCTTTATAGTATCGTTGCCGGCGGCGGTGGGGTTGTTCTTTTTGGCACCCTTGGCAACGCGGCTTATATTCGGCTCGCTGCAAGGTGAAGAAAAAGCCCTTTTAATTTCGCTAATTAAAATACTTGCCGTGTCGTCAGTTACGCAGAGCTTGGTGCAGACCTCGTCGGCGTGTTTAACGGCTTTGGGCAGTCCCGTAAAAAGCACGATAACGCAGTGGACCACCGCTATTTTGAGGGTTGGGCTTACGGCGGCTTTAATCGCCTTTTCGCCGCTGTCCATCGCGGGCGCGGCGTGGGCTGCAAACTGCGCGAATTTCCTTGCCACCTTAATGAATTTCTGTTATATTATAAGAGTAAAAAACAGAAAGGACGGCAAAAATGAAGATAACGCTGATAGGCTTGGGAATACGAAAAGGGGATATAACGCTGCGAGCAAAGGAGGCGCTTGATAATGCAACCGAAATTCTTGTTCGAACGGCTGACGCGGAAAGCACTGGCAGCTTGGCTGGGTACGCGTACCGCGCACTCGACGAAGTCTACGAACGAAGCAGAAACTTCGACACACTCAACAAAAATTTAGCCGCCGAAGTTCTTAACGCGGCAAAGAAAAGCGACGTTTGCTATTGCGTGGACGGTGCCGTCTGCGAGGACGAGGCCTGCAAAATAATCTTACAAAAACATAAGGACTGCGAGGTTTTAGAAAGCGTTTCCAAGGCTTCGCACGCGTACAATACCTCACGCCTTACGGGCAGTGAGGTAACTTGCGTTTCTGCGTACTCCGTTGAAAATTTAAAGAGCTGCCGCGCCGTGGCCGTGTACGATATCGACTGCGAGTATATTGCGGGCACGGTAAAGGAAAGGCTATCGTATATCTTCGGCGAAGAAAGCACTTGTTATTTTCTGCGCGGGGAAAGCGTAAAAAAGATAAAAATTTACGAACTTGACAGACAAAAGAATTACGACGGAACTTGCGCCGTTGCCGTTCAGGAAGGCGAGTATCTCAAAAAAGAACGCTACGACTTTGAAGATTTGGAAAAGATGATTAAGCTTCTGCGCGCCCCGGGCGGTTGCCCTTGGGATAGGGTGCAGACCTCCGAAAGCATCAAGGGCAATATGATAGAGGAGGCGTACGAGCTGGTTGACGCCATCGAGCGCGGCGACGCCGACGGCATGGAGGAGGAAACGGGCGACGTATTGTTGCAAGCGGCTTTCCACGCGGTGATGTCCGAAGAAAAGGGGGAATACACGAGTGGCGATGCGTTGACGCGGCTCGTTAAAAAGCTTATTTTCCGCCACTCGCACATATTCGGCGGCGACAAGGCGGCTTCGGATACCGATGCACTGGGCGTTTGGGAAAAGAACAAGCGCAAAGAAAAAGGGCAAGAAACTTACTCCGACACGGTGCTTGCGGTGCCCAAGGGTATGCCCGCGTGCATGCGTGCGCAAAAGGTGGGCAAACGCTCGGCAAAGTGCGGAATGGACTTTTTATCCCCCGTGTCGGCTTCCGAAAAATTGGTTGAAGAAGTGGGCGAGCTTTTAGAGGCTTGCATAAGCGAAGACAAGGACGCAATATTCGACGAGGCGGGCGACGTGCTGTTTTCTGCCGTGAATACTTGCCGTCTTGCGGGCGTTGACTGCGAGCTTGCCCTTCACGCGGCGGTTGAAAAGTTTACTAAAAGGTTCGTGGAGTTTGAACGCCTTGCCAAAGAAAACGGCGAAAAGATAGAGGAAATGGACCCCTCGCGTTGGGACTATTATTGGATGCTGGCGAAAAATGCAGTTAAAACAGATTAGGATAGGCAAACTACATACTAAAAACAATATCTTTTTGGCACCCCTTGCGGGCTAC
>CAMWQS010000008.1 GCA_947176485.1 uncultured Clostridia bacterium
GATATTAACTATATAGTCGGCGTTAAACCCGAACCCAAACCCGACCCGAAGCCGGAACCCAAACCCGAACCCGGCGATGACCCCGGCGACGATGAAACTATCAGCTTCGGCGACTCTAAGCTTAAAGAAGAGGAAGGCTACTACGGTAACGACTACTACGAGGCGGTTGACGGCGTACTTATGACCGTTAATCCCGAGATAACCGAGCTTTCCATCTCCGGAGAAGACGGAATAACCTCAATAGATAAAAACGCTTATTCTCAATTAGCTAAAATAGAAACTCTTACGGTGTATGACGACGGCTTACTCACGCCCGAGGTTATGACGGCGTGTGAAAGTGTCAAAACTCTGATTATTGAAACTCACGGCTCCGATGCCGCGGTTGATTTAACCAAATTCAATAAGTTGGCTAATCTGTCAATTCCTTGCTATCAGGAAACGCCTATAAAAGAGCAATATTCGGTTGCGTACGGTTTAACTACTATTACTTTGAAGCCGTCTGCCTGTACCGTTATACCTAATAACGCTTTCGTAGGTATAGGCGCAAAGGAGATAGTAGTTGAAAAAGGTTTCACAAGCTGCGGTACGAATATAGTTTCAGGCAGCAGTATTACTAAACTAACCCTTCTTCCCGAGGAAATTGATTACGGGGCGGGCGTTATAAGTAGCGACTGCATTTACTTAACCGATTTGTATATATATCTCCAAAATTGCGAAACGCCTTACGAAAATATTAACTTGTCTTATCAGTACACGAGCAAGCTCACTATCAGTATGGAAACCTTGCCCGAAAGAAACGGCGGCGACGGCTATTTGTACGAAGCTCATACCTATATCAAGGAACTCAGTATTTTCGCAAACGATACACAAGTAATTTTAATGGATTTCGTGTGCGGCGGTTTCCCCGATGAAGTCGATTGTCCCACCGTAACTTTCAATATCCAGGGTATTCAAGACGACGAAGAGCAATACGAATGGTTCGTTCGCGACTATCCCTCAGAAAAAATAATAAATTCCTAACCACAAAAAAATCTTAAAAGGAGGTGATTGATATGAATTCTGTTTTTACAGCGTTATGCGGCTTAGTTAACTTTACGCCGCCTTGGATAATGCTGGGCGTTTTCGGTGCAATCATTCTCCTCGTGGTATTCATAATCGCCTTAAAGGGCGTAAAACGGAAATTCTTCCGCGTACTTATCTATATCCTCGTCGGCTTAATACCTACCGCGTATATCGGCTACCTCGCAGTGCAAGCGATAATGGCGGTAGCCACGGGCGGTACCGAGGAGTTGTTGCAGCTTATCAACTTTGCAATAAGCTGGGGCCCCACGATTTTATTATGTATATTCGTGCTTATCGGCTTATTGAGGGGTATGAGAAGGGGACTTAGAAAGAGCTTGATTTTAACCCTTCACGCGGCTTGCGCGGGCGCGTTGTGCATCGCCTTCTTCTTCATTACGGTCTACGTAAAGGAAGTGGACGCGGGCGCGCTTAAATTCGTAAACCTGCTCGGCGGCGAGGGCGCGCTTCAAAATATGCTCGGCGTTCCCGAAAGCTGCTCCACCTTGAAGGAAGCACTTGCGGCGTATATCGTGGCAATTCCGGGCGCGGGCTTCGAAGGTCTTTCACCTTACGTCTACACCCTCGTGGATATGGCATACCGCATAATCTTCGGATTGATATCCTTCGTTTTGTTCTTCTGTTTCGACTTTATCCTGTATATCGTTTACGTCCTGTGCTACTCACAGCGCAAATACAGAAAGAACAGACAGTTAGAGTTCGTTAACGGCAAAACCGACAAAAACTATAAAAAACACTGGCTCGGCGGCGGCGTGGTCGGCTTAGTCCGCGGTGTCGCAACGGGACTTTTGTGCTTATCCTTCCTCGGCAGCGCGTTCTACGTGATTGCGGGCGGCAAGGGCGAAGGCAAGCTTGAAGAGCAAGACTTCGGCAACGACGATATCAACTTCTTCTATGAAATTTACCGCTCCGTCGAAAGCTACGGCGCACAGGGCATCTTCAAAATTCTCAACGCAATGACGGACGCAAGCGATACGCCGTATTACCTGTTTGCGGCAGACCTCGTGTTCTCGGGCGAGCTCAACGACGAAGAATTCGGCATATCCGAAAACGTCAAATTCAGGGAGGAGTTTGCCACCTTAACGGGCTTCGCACGCGACACCTTAAACCTCTTGTTAAAATACGGCCACGACGAAATCACCGCAATCATAAACGGCGAAGAAGGCGAAAACGCGTTGGATACCATACTGGAAATTATGACGCGCTCGGGCTTTAAAGAGGAATTCGATTCGCTTATCGACGCGTTCGACTCGCAAACCTATTTAATCAACCTTTCAATGTCGTTTATAAATACCGTCGTTGCAAATATCGACGAAATCGAGTTCACCAAGGACGCGATAGGCGACGGCGAAAAGGAGCTTATCAAGCTCATCTTCAAGAAGGGCTTCTTGTCTAACAATATCCCCGACGAAAAAGCCTTGATTGAAGCAACGGGCAAAACGGAGGCGGAAGGCGGCGATATCCGCCCGTACCTCACCGTAAAACATATCATCACTAAAAAGGACGTAAAGCTCGTTTTAAACGTCGTGCTTTCCATTCTTGCGGGCGAAGAAACGGGCGACACCCTCGAACTCGTCAAGCGCATAGTTCCCGAAATTTCAAGCCTTTCAATTTTAAACGGCGAAAGGAAGGCGGAGTTCAACCCCGTCTTGGCGAGAATGTACTGTCTGTTTGAAAACCTATACCTCACCGCAGAGGACGCGGTCGGCGTGTCCTATTCCGAAATTATGTCGGACGACATCGACTGGATAGGCGAAATTAACGACCTTCTCGACGCGGTTGACGATACTTTGGTTTTATATAACAACCTAAGCACAACCGAAAGCGAGGGTGAGGAAGAGGTCGGTGCGCTGGATATCCTCAAAAAGCTGTTCGACGAAAAAGACGAGCATTTTAAAGAGAACGATAAAGCGTACGATAACCTCTGCAACCTGTTGATAAACAGCAAGGTGCTCGGCAGGGCGCTTTCAACCAACTTCGTTTACAGAACTATTTCTTCAGCGCTTTTGGGTATCAACGAAGGCACCTATATCCCCGAGAATATAAACTTCGGCAACCACTACGAAGGCAGCGAATTAGTTTACGGCGAAACCTATCAGCTTTTGCACGGCGTAAGGCTTCTTTTCAGCGGCAATAACGCGCAGGTTTTGGACGCGCTTATGAACTCCGAGGGCGGCACTGCCATCGAAGACGTATTGAATATCCTTGCGGAAGCAGTCGAAACGCCCGACAAATTGGGCAATACCCTTTCGGTTTATCTCACGAAGTCCGTAATTCTCCGTTCGGTAATTTCAATTCAGCTCATCACGGTAAAGGGCAATACCTTCTACGTGCCCCAATCCGCACGCGAAAAGGTGGAAGAGGAGTACGTAAACCTCATTACGGAAGACCAGCTTAAAGGGCTTTTGGACAATATGTCTTTACTCGTCGGCTTCGTTATGCCCTTCGTCGGCGACAGTACGGACTGGATAGAAGAAATAGACAAATACCTAATAGGCGAAAAGAGCGGCGACTTCTACGGGCTGGTAGAACAGAACAGAATATTCGAAGGTACCGTTGCACAGCTGTTTAACGAAAAGCTGAAGGTTAACAGCGGTTCCAGCGAAACGACCAGCGTAATAACCCTTCCCAAAGCCATTGAAAACAATATCGACGGCTGGATAACCGTAGACGGCAAGCGCGGCGAGCTGTTGTATTTACTTGACGCTTTGCGCTCTACCGAGTTCAGTATTGCGGGTATTATTCTCGGCGACGGCGAATTCGACTCGTCAAGCGTTTTAAAGAAGATTACCGGCATGAAGGACGAGGGACGCGAGATATTCTTCTCGTCAAGTATTCTTCACTATACCGTTTCCAAGTATATTATCGGCGGCGCAAAAGTGGGCAAAGACTTCGCGCTTATAATACCCCGAAACGCCCGCCAGACCTTACAGGGGGATAATATCCCTTACCTTATCAGAAAGAGCGAGCTTCTCTCGGTATTCGGCGAAATTTCCGACCTCGGCTTGGACGAGGACTTCACCGCCGAAAGCATACTCGTTAAAATCGCAAAGGATAAATCGTTGCTTGAAGGCAGCAAAATTATCCCCGCGTCGATAGTCGCAACCATCGTCCAAAACGATAATCTTGCGAAAATTATCCCCGAGTATTACGATAAAAACCATATGGGCTCCAAGCCCGAGCTTGAAAACTACGACTCAACCAACCCGTGGACGACGGAGCTTCCCGCGCTAATCGAAGCGCTTGACGAGCTTTTGGGGCTTCAAGACGCGGAAGACGACTTCACGCTGGACGGAGAAGAAAACCTTTCCGACAAAATATCGGGACTTCTTCTTGACCTCAACGAGGACGCGGATATCGACCGTGACGCCCCCGAGGACGAGCGCAGAACCAAGCTTCGCGTGTTCTACGATTCGGTTATATTCCGCAGCCAAATCACGGACGAGGTGGATGGCGTTTTATCCGACGAAATAATCGACGACTTCGTAGTAAACCGCGCCAAGCTTGAAGGCTACTACAGGTTTGAAGAATTGCAAGCCCTTACGGACGCGGCAAAGGCACTTGAAATTACTTCGTTCAAAGACGGATTCACGCAAGAAACCGTCAAGGGTAAGCTGACTGTAAATAACATCGATACGGTTTACGCCTCAACGATAGTGAAGGGCATAATAACTAAATCCGTTCAAAAGGTTATCGCCGATAACTCCGACATTTGCGACCACCCCTTGGCTTACGAAGAAAACTTCAAGGTTTACAGGCAGAGTGAAATCGCAAGTATATTGGACGTTTGCGGCAACCTTGACAGCGGCAAAATCGAGCTTAAAAAGGTAAGCACGCACCTTTATAATGACGGCGTAACCGAGTCGTATATCTTAGTTGCAAGTATCACCGATAAGATTATCGACCACAAGGGCATAGTCATTCCCGATACGGTAGTCGAAACGGTACAAGGCAAGCAGTATATCGAGGCGCAAGAATTAAGCTATGCGGTAGACGCCTTCCTTGAATACGGCTTGGACGACTTTGACAACCTTACCGCCGAAACGGCTATAACCATTCCCGAGCAAGGTGTGCGCGCCAAAATCTTCAAAAGCGAAATTATCCGTGCAAGGCTTTCTTACCGCCTCGTTGAGATGCGCCGTGAAATAGGCGGCGTGCTTGCGGTATCGGTGGGCAACGCAAAGAAGGTGAAGGACGTAAGGGCGTCACACAGCGTAGGCGACGTTTCCATAATGACCGCCGACCAGCTTGAATTCCTTGCGGCCGCGTTGGAGGTTCTCTACGTAGGCAGCGACGATTTCCAAGTGCCCGTATTCAACAGCGTTGACCAAATTCTGAAATTTAAGGATGACCCCGAAGTATTCGGAGAGATGTTGAAGTCGGACATAGTCCGTTACAGAATTTGCGAGTATCTTGCAAACGCCGCCAAAGCGTATGAAGAATACGGCGTGGATATCGGATTGAGCAAGGAGGACGCCTACGATTTGGTGAAGAACGAAATCGTAGAAGACGTATACACGGCAAGTGCTGAACAAATTATGGCAGCAGCAGAAGCTATAAGCAAGCTGCAGAATATTTAAGAATAATTAAAGACCCGTGCGGGATACCCCGCACGGGTCTTATTTTAAAATGTAAGTCTTACTTTTTACGCTCGTTTAAAAAGTCCTTTCTTTTGCGGCTCTTTAACCTCGCCCCGTCTGTCCTTTCCGAAGAAGAACAGGGCTATCGTTCCGGGTCCCACGTGTCCGCCCGTACAAAGGTCGTAATACTCGATAATAATATTCTTTACGCCTTTTTGTTCCAGTGCCTCTTTAAGATAGTTTGCGTCGTCTATGCAGTCCGCGTGTGCAATTGCCACCGTCTGCGTGTCGGCGTTTTCTATCTTCTCGTCAAACGCCTTCAAAATGGTTGCAAGTGCCTTTTTCTTTCCGCGCTCCTTGCAGAACACTTCAAGCTTAGCGGGAGTAGTGTCGTTAGCCCACAGCACGGGCTTAATGTTCAAAAGCGTGCCCGCAATTGCCGCCACCGCTGAAACTCTGCCGCCCTTTCTGAGATACTTCAAATCTTCAACGGTAACGTAGCTGTTTACCTTGTACTTGTTTTCGTCAGCCCAGTTCGCGCATTCCTCTACGCCCACGCCCAAAGCGCGCATTTCCGCAACCTTTAAAACGAGCAGGCAGGAGCCCATCGAAGCGTTCGCCGTATCGATAACGTAAACCTTGTTATTGGGGAACTTCTTTTCAAGCTCTTCCTTAGCAGCAGCGGCTTGCGCGTAGGTTCCGCTAAGCGTTTGGGTAATGGTAAAAAGTATTACGTCCTTGCCCGCTTGAAGGGAGGGGGTAAGCGCGTCCTCGAACCTTGCCTCGCCTATAAGCGAGGTTTTAATTTCCGCGCCCTCTCTTAATTTAGCATAAAAGTTTTTGGCAGTTTCCGCAAAAGGTACGCCTTCCTCACGGCACGCCGTCTCTACGCCGTTCACCGTGCAAAGGTAGGGTATCACCTTAAGCTCGTATTTTTCAATAAGCTCGTCGGGGATATTGTTTCCGGAATCCGCAAATATATCAAAATCGTTCATTTTAATCTCCGTGCTGTTTTAAAGCCCTTTTTGGCAAAATTTTTGCCTACAATTACATTATTATAATTTTGCCATAAAAACAACCTTTTAACCCTCGGTTTTTCTCCACGGTTTATTTTTTGACTAAACGGCTCGATTTTTTAACTCTACCGCCAAAATTTCACACTCTACTCACAGTAGAGTTGTCTTTTTTGTTGTGTTTTCGGCTTAACTGTGCTAAAATACGGCTATGGAAGATTTAAAGGACGTAATCGCTAAGAATTTGGTTGAGCTTCGCACCAACGCAAAGCTTACTCAGCTTCAGCTTGCGGAAATGCTCAACTATTCGGATAAAGCCGTTTCCAAATGGGAGCGGGGCGAAGCCATACCCGATATCAGGGTGCTCGTGAAGATTGCCGCGTTATACGGCGTTACCCTTGACGATATCGTCAAAGAGGAAAATCACGCTACGCCCGCTCAGCCCAAAAAGCATATAACGGGCAAGCACATCTTTATAACGGTGCTTTCCGCCGTGCTCGTTTGGTTTATCGCCACGGGCATATTTACGGTGTTCTATTTCATAGACCCGACGGAGGAATATTCATACCTCGTTTTCGTGGTTGCGCCCTTGCCTACGGCAATAGTTTTATTGGTGTTTTCCTGTATATGGGGCAACCGGCTTACGAACGCTATTTCAAGCTCGCTGGTCGTGTGGTCGTGCGCGGTTATCTTCCATATCTTCGTGGAAACCTTCGCGCCCGAATTTATTAAAATTTACTTCATCTATATCATTGCCGCCGTGCTTGATTTACTCGTTATTTTGTGGTTCGTATACCGTTGGTACGTGGCTAAACACGGCGCACTTTTAAAGAATTTCCATCGTAAAAGAGGTGAATAAAATGGACTTAAAAAAACTTGCTTCGGCGTTAATTCCCGATACGGACTTATTGCCGCCCGAAAAATACGAAGAAATTTTCCCGCCCCGCACCGTACCTCAAGGTGCTGAGGTAACCCGTCTTGCGCCTTCGCCCACGGGCTTTATACACCTGGGCAATCTGTATTCCGCGCTTGCTGACGAAAGGGCGGCGCACACCACGGGCGGCGTGTTCTATTTAAGAATTGAGGACACCGACGAAAAAAGAAAGGTAGAGGGCGCGGTTGAAAGCGTTATCCGCTCTTTAAAATATTTCGGCATCAAGTTTGACGAGGGCGCGGAAATCGAAAGTCCGTTAAATAAATACGGTCCTTACTATCAACGCCAACGCGCCAAAATTTACCGCAGCTTCGTCAAAAAGCTTTTGGAACAGGGCTTGGCTTATCCTTGCTTCTGCACTGCGGAGGAGCTGGACGAAGTCCGCGCCAAGCAGACCGAAAACAAGGAAACCACGGGCTACTACGGCAAGTACGCCAAGTGCAGAAATTTAACCGAGGAAGAAATCAATAATAACTTAAAGGCGGGCAAGCCCTTCGTTATCCGCCTTAAATCGCAGGGCAGTATCGAAAATAAAACTACCTTCCGCGACGCAATCAAGGGCGATATCACCGTAACCGAAAACGACCAGGACGTCGTTATCTTGAAGTCCGACGGTATCCCGACCTATCACTTCGCCCACGCAATAGACGACCACTTTATGCGCACCACACTCGTTATCCGCGGAGAGGAGTGGCTTTCAAGCCTTCCCGTGCATATCGAGTTGCACAAGGTTTTGGGCTTCAAGCCCCCCAGATACGCGCACACCTGCTCGCTTATGAAGATGGACGGCGGCACCAAGCGCAAGCTTTCAAAGCGCAAGGACCCCGAGCTTTCTTTGGACTATTACAGAAAGGCGGGCTATTATCCCCAAGCGGTAGTCAAGTATCTTATGACCGTCTTAAACTCCAACTTCGAGGAGTGGACCTTGAAGAACCCCGACGGCGACTACAAGGACTTCAAATTCAAAATCGACAAAATGGGCAAAAGCGGCGCGCTGTTCGATTTGGACAAACTGAACGACACCTCCAAAACCGAAATCTCCAAGCTTTCCGCCGAGGAATGCTACGCCTTCTTGAAGGGCTGGGTTGACGAGTTCGGCACCGACGCCGACAAATCGCACTTTGAAAACGCGGATCATTTAATCAAAATTCTGACCCTTATAATGGGCATCGGCGGCAAGAAGAGAAGGAAGGATATCGAGCGCGCCGAGCAAGGCGTCCGTCTTTTGGACTATTTCTTTGACGATACCTTCAATCCCGACTATTCTTACCGCTTCGATAAGCACACGGTCAACACCGTCTTGGATAAGTTTGCGGCGGTTTACGACCCCGCGGACGACAATTCGGCGTGGTTTGCAAAGGTCAAGGCTATCGCGCCCGAAGTGGGCTTTGCAAGCGAAATGAGCGAGTACAAGGCGAACCCCGAGGCATTCAAAGGAAGCGTTTCCGACGTAGCCGAAATTTTAAGAATTGCAATAACGGGCAGCCCCAACTCCCCCGACCTATGCACCATAATGAATATTCTCGGCAAAGACCGCTCTGTGGCAAGATTACTCAAAGCCAAAATATAATATAAAGTTGTAATTTTTTATCTGATAGAGGCATCATGTTAGAATTAGTAGATATTAAAAAAGACTATCCCGTTGCGGGCGGAGTGGTAAGCGCGTTAAAGGGCGTAAGCATAAAGTTCCGTAAAAACGAGCTCGTATCCATTCTCGGCGCGTCGGGCTGCGGCAAAACCACGCTGTTAAATATTATCGGCGGCTTGGATAAGTACACCTCGGGCGACCTTATAATCGAGGGCAAGTCCACCAAACAGTACAGGGACGGCGACTGGGACACCTACCGCAACCACTCGATAGGCTTCATTTTCCAAAGCTATCATTTAATTCCCCACCAAACCGTTTTGCAGAACGTCGAGCTTGCACTCCTTATTTCGGGCGTAAGCAAGGAAGAACGCCGTCAGCGCGCCATCGCCGCGTTGGAACGCGTAGGCTTGGGTGATAAGCTTAAAAACAAGCCCAACCAGCTTTCGGGCGGTCAGGCACAGCGCGTTGCAATTGCGCGTGCACTCATCAACGACCCCGAAATCGTTCTTGCCGACGAACCTACGGGCGCGCTCGATAGTAAGACCAGCGTTCAGATAATGGAGCTTTTGAAGGAGATTGCGAAGGACCGTTTGGTCATAATGGTTACGCACAACCCCGAGCTTGCCGAAAGCTATTCGACCCGTATTATCCGCCTTTTGGACGGCGAGGTAATCGACGACACCAAGCCCTTCGACGGCATTGAAGAAATTGCCCCCGAGGTTACGGCGGAGCAAGCGGTAGACCCCGCAGACGAACCGACCAAGACCAACAAGGGCAAAAAGAAAAAGGCGTCAATGTCGATAGGTATGGCAATGTCCTTGTCCTTTAAAAACCTATTGTCCAAGATAAAGCGCACCTCGCTCGTATCCATTGCGGGCAGTATCGGCATAATCGGCGTATCGATGGTGCTTGCCATCTCGGCGGGCGTAAAGGGATACATAGCCAAAATGCAGGACGATATGCTTTCGGGCAACCCGCTTGAAATCACCCGCACGGCAATCAACTTCGATTCCCTTATGAATATGGGCACCAGCAACAAGGTCAAAATCGAAAAGTTAGGCGACAAGGTCTACGTCGATTCCCTCATAGAAACCTTAATGGGAATGGGCAGCATGGGCGTATCCAACAATATTACCGACGCCTACGCAGACTACGTAAGCAAGATGCCCGACAGCTACTATAACGCCGTTTATTACGATTACGGGTTCGAGCCCGCAAACAACATTTACACCACCTATAAAGTGGACGAGAAAACCGCAGACGAAGAGATGTCCGTTACGGCAATTCGCCAAACCTATTCGGCGGTGCTCGGCGAGGTTGCAAAAAACAGCGAAACCGACGTTGAAAAACAGCAGTACAAAATGTTTGCGGGAATGATTCCCACGGTAACCACCTTCCAGGAATTGCCCGACAATTACGACTACGTTCTCTCTCAGTACGATATAGTCGCAACCTATAACGATAAGAAAGTAAACCTTACCGAAGCCGAGCTTAAAGATATCTTCTGTGCAAAAGACAGCCTTATTATGGTTATCAACAAGCAGGCTACTACCGACCTTACTATGGGTCAGATGGGCTACTTCACGCAGAAAGAATTCCTTGCCTACGCCGAGCGCGCCAAGGAGCTCGTCGGTGATGAAATTACCGAAGAGGAGGCAAAGATAAAGTACGGCGCACTTCTTGACCAATATCTCGAAGGCAAGCAGTACGATTATTTCCTCGATAAGGACGAAAACAATACCAAGTTCAAGTGGTATCCCAACGACACCGTTTATACAAAGGCAAAGATTACCGACGGAGTGTTTATTCCCGTTGAAGTTACGAACCCCAACGACCCGTCCTTTAAAAGTGCGGAATATAAGTACAACGCCTATGTAAGCGACTTTGCCGACGGTTGGAAAGATAACGAGGACAACGTAAACTTAAAGGTAAAAGTAATTCTTCAAAAGAAGGCAAACGTATCTTACGGCTGCCTAAGAACGGGACTTTACTACACCAACGCCCTTGCAAACCACGCCTTGGAAACGGGCAGAAACAGCGAAATCGTTAAAACCATGAACGACGACGAGCACGGCGGTTCTCTTGACGGTTTGCCTTACAGATATCATTATACCTATGAAGGCACGTTGTATAATTCCCCGATGCAGATGGCGTACGTAATGGACGGCGGCGGCTCTTCGATGATGTCCTCGATGATGTCGTCGATGATGGGCGGCTCGTCGGGTAAAAGCCAGTACGACGCGTTAAAGGTAACCCCCACGACGGTCGCGGGCGGCAAAACGCCCGTCGGGTTCGCGTTCTACCCGCTCGATTTCGACAGCAAGGACCTCGTTACCGACTACCTTGACAAATGGAACGATATGTGCGAGAAGGGTGAAACCTACACCTGGACGGTAACCACCGCCGAACAATGGTCGCCGAGCTACGAAGGCGTCGACGCGTACTCTACGTGGTCGGTACCGAACGACGATAACGGTAACCCGAAAACGAACGAAGACGGCACTTACACCTACACGGTAACCTTGAACCTCAAAGAGGAACACAAAATCACCTACACGGACGCAGTCGGGCTTATGATAACCATGATTAACACCATGGTCGAAATGATAACCATCGCGCTAATCGCGTTTACCGCGCTGTCGCTTGTAGTTTCAACGGTTATGATAGGAATTATCACCTACGTCTCCGTCGTAGAGCGTATCAAAGAAATAGGCATTCTGCGTGCGGTAGGCGCAAGGAAGAAGGACATAAAACGGCTATTCAACGCCGAAACCTTCATAATAGGTCTTTGCGCGGGCGTAGTGGGAATAATCGTAACCTACCTTTTATCGCTGATTATAAACCTTATCGTAACGGCGCTTGCGGGCATAGCCATTGCCGCACTGCCGATATGGCAAGCAATCGTAATGATTTGTGTAAGCGTGGTGTTAACGCTTATTTCGGGCTTAATACCCGCCGCCGCGGCAGCCAAGAAGGACCCCGTAGTTGCCCTTCGGACGGAGTAACCGAAAAAATCAGAGGTGCGCCTTTGGCGCGCCTCATTTTTTAATTTTTTAAGTAATTAAATATCAATAAACGGTTGACACAATTTTCCAATTATGCTAAACTTGTAAGGTAATAAGTTTCATAGGAGTTTTTTATGAAAAAGGTTTTTAAAGGATTATCAATTTTGGTTGCTTCGGCTGCACTCTGCGGCGGCATCGCTACTGCTACGGCTTGCTCCGGCGGTTACGACGGCAAATACGTAGGTTCGTATCATTACACTAACGAGCATAACGCAGTTTACGGTATGATGGTAGAAGTAACCGTAGAAAACAATATCATAACGAAGGTAAGGGATATTACCAATACCGATTTAAGCAAACAGGAAGGCACTGTAAGAATTCCCGTTGAAGGACAGTGGGGCGTATACGAAAAGGACGAAAACGGCAACGACAAATGGGAAACGAAGTCGAATTGCCCTTGGACGGTTGTCAGTGAGGCTATGCCCGATTACGGTTGGGACGATGATTCTGTTAAGAACTGGACGGATAACGAATCTTACCTTCTTCAATGCTACGAAGGCAAATCGGTTGCCGATATCCTTGATATTCAGGTATTCATTAAAGAAACCGGCGAACCCTACAGCAAAGATTTAAACACCGGTGTTGAAGTGCTTCGTGCCGGCGCAACGCAGTCCTGCGGCAGACTTCTTCTTGCTATTCAAGACGCACTCGGCAAAAAGACCGAAATCGGCAGAATCGGCTAATTCAGCTAATATTCAACCCGCCTTTTAAAGGCGGGTTTTTTCTTGCCAAATTTTGAGTTTTCGTTTATAATTAGTTTAATTATGAAATCACTTAAAAAAATATTAATACTGCTCGCTTGCCTTGCCGTTATTGCAGGCACGGCACTTTCTTCGGGCTGCAATAAAAAAACTTACGCGGTCTACACCAATATCCCGCAAGGCGAGTTTGAAATTATCGATAGCACCTTCACGCTCGGCGGCACCATAGGCGGATATTCCCCCGCAGAAAAAGAAAAGGGCGAGGAGGTGGACACCTCCAACTACACCGCAAGGGACTGTGTTTATCCTTCAGTAATGTATACCGAGGCACAGCTCGTAGTCTACGGCGACTTTACTGCAGAGGGTGCAGAGGAACACTTTGAAAACTTTCGCAAAGCCGTGGGCAGGCGACTTACCGAAATCAGTAAAGCCGTATCCTCAACGGTAACCAATTCTGATATTTACAACTTCAACAACGCTGCGGCGGGCGCAACCGTAGAAATTTCCCAAACCACTTACGAGATTTTAGCCGAGGCGAAAGCCGTTTACGATTTCACCGACCACTATTACAACCCCGCGCTTTACTACAATATCAAAGCCTACGGCTTCAGCACCGCCGAAAAGTACCCCCAAACCGCTGCGGAATTGCCCTCGGACGAGGTTGTCGCAGAATATACTAAGCTTGCCTCGCACTTCGGCGAAATTGAGCTTTCAAACGATAACGGCTATTTCGTAACCAAGCCCGCTTACACCGTAGAGGTAGGGGGCGAAAATCTTACGTTAAAAGTTGATTTGGGCGGCATTGCAAAGGGTTACGCCGTAGACGAGGTGGACGGGCTGTTTGACGAGTACGGCTATAAGTTCGGATATTTTAACTTCGGCGCAAGCAGTATGCTCGTTAAAAGGCACTTTAAAAATGACAATTTCAATTTGGAGTTTATCAGTCCCCGCTCGATAAAGCGCGACGGCTATCTAAAAATTTCTTTCTGCAACGAAAAGGTTTCTACCAGCGGCGACAATGAGCAGCGTTATATCATCGACGGCGTGCGTTATTGCCACGTAATCGACCCTACGACTGGCAAACCCGTGCAGACTGGTATAATGTCTGCAACCGTCATCGGCGGCTCTGCAGCGTCTGCAGACGCGCTTACGACGGCAATTATGGCTATGGGCAAGGATAAGGCTATTTCATTTATAGAAGAAAAGCTGACGGACAGAAAAGTAGTATTCACGGCAGAATAAATTATGTCTTTAAAAAAAGTAGAACAAGTAAAAAAGGACAAGGGCTTTAGGCTGTTTGATTTGATAATCTACGGCGTTATTTTGCTCCTCGTCGCAATAATATTTATCGTCGTGTTCACAACGCGCAATACCGACCCGCTGACGGGCGTAAAAATCTTCGTCAACGCTGAGGAGGTATTCAGCTACGAGTTCGGCGGCGAGGCAGTGTATTCCGAAAGCGAAACCTTGACGGTAGAGGAGGACGGCGCGGGCATAACCGTAACCGTCCACACCCGCGGTGACGGACTGAATAAAGTATATATCAACAAGTCCGCCAAAACCGTAAAAATGACCGAGGCGAACTGCAAGGGCAAGGAATGCATATACTTCCCCGAAATGAGCAACAACACGGACTTCATTTATTGCAGCCCCCACGGAGTAAAAGTCGAACCTCTAACTAAAAACCTTGAAAGCCCCGATTTGGAAATCGGTTAATAAAAAAGCCCCGCGCCAACAGCGCGGGGCTTTTTATCATTATTTTGAAATAATAGTTGCAGTATGTAGTTTACCGTGATATTATAATAATGAACGGAATAATCAGAAAATGAAAAAACCGTTCAAGGGGAAGAAATGAAGAATATCAAAAAATCGATACTTGCGGTTATTGCGCTATTAACGGCGTTTTCCGCATCACTTGGCGCGGCGGCTTGCACCACCGACGATACCACCCCGGGCGGCTCCACCGACGGCGGCGACCAGTCCGTAGTTATCCCCGGACAGGACGACGATGACGACAAAACCAAACCAGACCTAAAACCCGACCCCGACCCTCCCGCAGCGGAAGGCGCGGTGCAAATCACCGAAGGGCTCGGCGATTTAGAGGCGGCTTACGTCAAATGGACGGCACTGGGCGGCGCAAGCTGGTACAACGTCTATTGCAAGGGGGAAGACGGCGACTGGACTAAGCTGGACGCGCCTTTGGTAAGACAATACGAAAACTATTTCCGCGCAGACGCGATAGGCTTGAAGGCGGGCAAATACTCGCTTAAAGTCGTTCCCCGCGACGGCGACGGCAACGAGCTGGAAGAAAAGTCGGCGATTAAAAACGTCGCGGTTGCCGCGCACGAGAGGGTGGGCTACGCCTTTATCGGCACGGACGGGAGCCGCGTAATGCCCGGCGCATACAACGAGGACGGCACCTTGAAAGAGGGCGCGCACGTGCTTTACGTAACCGACGAAAACAAGGACAGCATAACCTTTGATATCGTGGCAAAAGAAACAGGCAAAACGCAGACTTGCGTCGGCATACAGCAAATTTTCGAATACTATAGAAAGGGATTCGATAAATCTCCCCTCTGCATGAGGTTTATCGGCAACGTTACCACCCCTTCTAAAACCGAAAACGGCGAAGGCGATTTGGTTATAGGTAACAGATCGGTAAACTCGACGGGCGGAAGCTTTACCCTTGAAGGCATCGGCGACGACGCGACGATTAACGGCTTCGGCTTCAGCATTAAGAGGTCCACTATGGCCGAAGTGCGCAACCTCGGTTTTATGAACTGTGCAAGTAAAGAGGGCGACAACGTTTCGATTGCACACGAAAACGACCATATTTGGGTGCATAATTGCGATATGTTCTACGGTGCCCCGGGCAAAGACGCCGACCAAGTAAAGGGCGACGGCGCGCTGGACACAAAATATTCGTCATATATAACGCACTCGTACAACCACTTCTGGGACAACGGCAAGTGCAACCTGCAAGGTATGAAGGACGTTATCGAAAAGGAAGCGCGCATTACCTATCATCACAACTGGTACGACCACTCCGATTCCCGCCACCCCCGCATAAGAATGGCTACCGTACATATCTTCAATAACTATTTCGACGGAAATTCGGAGTATGGCGTGGGCGTGACAACGGGCGCGAGTGCGTTCGTTGAAAACAACTATTACCGTTCGACTGCGCGCACCTATCCTATGCTTATGGCGGGACAGGGCTCCGACCTTTTAACCAACCCCAAGAAGGGAACTTTCTCGGGTGAGGACGGCGGTGTTATTAAGGCGTACGGCAACAAATTCGAAGGCTCCCTGTTCGTTATGGTAACGCAGAACGACACGGCGGATAAGTCGGGAATCGACTGCTATATGGCATCGTCCAGGGACGAAATAGTGCCCGCCGAATACACCACGAAAAAGGGCGGTAACACTTATAACAATTTCGACACCGCTGAGGATATGTACAAATACAACCTTGACACGCCCGACGTAGCAAAGGAAAAGGTTATGAAGTTAGCAGGCAGAATTGGCGGCGGCGACTTAAAATTCACGTTTAACTACGCGGTCGAGGACGGGAATAAAAATATAATTCCCGAGCTAAAACAGATGCTCACCGACTATACTTCCGACTTAGTTAAAATAGGCAATAATTAATAGAAAAAGCCCCGCGCTGTTAAGCGCGGGGCTTTTCGTTTGATTTGTGATAAGTTCGTCTTGCATTAAAGCAATTAAGATACTTTGTTAAGCGGAACGCTTACTCAGCCGCTTTTTCTTCCTTAGCGGGGGTTTCTTCCGCAACGACCTTACGGCTTATAATAATGTGCCTGGGGCACTTGGCAACGCAAGTCAAGCAACCCGTGCACTTGGAATAATCTATCTCGGGCAAATTGTCCTTCATAGTTATCGCGCCGTGAGGGCACGCCTTGGCGCACAGCCCGCAAGCAATACATCCGACCTTGCAAACGCCCGTAACTTCTTTACCCTTGCACTTTGACGAGCAAGCAACGTAAATAGGAGCAGAGGAGGGGATACGGTCGATAATGCCCTTGGGGCAAGTGGTAATGCAGGCACCGCAGGATACGCATCTGTCGGGGTCGACTTGTGCAAGCCTTCCCGTAACCTCAATCGCGTTTTCGGGGCAAACCGCCTTGCAGTCGCCGCAGCCTAAGCACGCGTAAGAGCAAGCCTTGTTACCGCCAAGCAGCGAGTTAGCCGCCGCGCAGGTGGGGTTGCCCTTGTATTCGAACTTGTCGGCACAATTTTCAATTCCGCCGTTACAGTGAACGACAGCAACCGTAGGTTCTTCCTCGGTAAGCTCGATGCCCAAAAGCTTGGCAATTTCCGCTTTCTTTTCGGGTGAGGTTACGTGGCAGTCAGAAAGGTTACCGCTGCCGTCGGCAAGCTTTGAAGCAAAGCCCGAGCAACCCGAGCAGCCGCAGCCGCCGCAGTTCGCGCCCGCAAGATTATCCAAAATCTTAGTAATCTTTTCGTCCACGTCAACCTTGAACACCTTGCCGACGATAAGAATAAGCGCGCCGATTAATATGGCAGAGCCGGCAAATATTCCGGCAACTATGCCAACCGTTATCCAGGTTTGATTAGTAATTTCAAGTAAATTCATAACGCGCCCTCCTTATATGCTGATATAGCTGAACACGGTGAACGCCATACAAATGAAGCACGCCGTAACCATTGCTATGGGGAAGCCCGCAAGCGCCTTAGCCGTCTTATAATAATTCAGCTTTTCGCGCATACCGCTCATTATAATCATAACGAGGGTGAAGCCGAGTCCCGCAAACAACGCGTACAGAACCGCCCAGCCGATATTCATCGACGCGTCGCCGATATACGCCGACATATCGCCGATAACCAGCTCGGTAACGCCAAGCACGGCACAGTTCGTGGTGATAAGGGGAAGGTAGATACCCATCGCCCCGTAAAGGGAAGGGGAGATTTTCTGAATAATCTTTTCAAGCATCTGCACCAGCGAAGCTATAATGAAGATGAAGAAAATTATCTCTAAGAACTCAATTCCCAAGGGAACCATTACGTAGGTGTAAATGGGGTAGGTTACTAGGGTTGCAAGCACCATAACTAAAGTAACCGCAATACCCATGCCCGCCGCACTCGAGGTCTTTTTGGAAACGCCGAGGAAGGGGCAGATACCGTAAGTTTTTACGGTGATAAAGTTGTTCGTAAGAACAGCCGCAAGAACTATCGCAATAAAAGTACCCATAGTTTACGCCACCTCCCTTAAAAGGTTTTCACGCGCAAGCTTATTCGCCTTAACGCGCTTTGCACGCTCGATGCAGTCAATAACGTAGGTGAATACCGCAATGCAAATACCGTACACGAGGAACGAGCCCGCGGGCTTTGCAAGCATACCGACCTTAAAGTCCATAATCTGGTATCCGAACAACGAGCCTTTACCTATGAACTCGCAGATAATACCCATAAGCGTAAGCGCAACGGTGAAGCCCAAGCCTTGCATAAATCCGTCAACCGCAGCCTCGGGCACGGTGTGCTTGTTTGCAAACGCCTCCGCACGACCCAAGATAATACAGTTAACGACGATAAGCGCAAGGAAGCCGCCCAAGCTGTCGTACAAATCGGGTACGAACTTTTCAAGGAACATTCTCGCAAAGGTAACGAGCGTTGCGATAATTACGATATAGCAAGGTATACGCACCGCGTTGGGAATAACCTTTCTTAAAGCCGATATTAAGATGTTGCTTAAAGTGAGTATAACTACTACGGTAAGTCCCATACCCATCGCCGAGAAGGCGGAGGAAATAAGTCCGAGGGTGGGGCAGGTACCTAAAACCAACATGAAGGTCGGGTTCTGATAAATAAGTCCGTCTAAAGTAATCTTTTTATACTTATTCATTACTCGTCACCTCCTTCGGCGTCGCCGCCCTCTAAGTCAAGGCAATTTTGGTAGTTCTTCGTTGCGAACGCCGCCGCGTAAACACAGAGGTAGTTCGACTGGGTTGCGCCGGTTGAAATGGTCGTGCCCTTGTCGTCGCCGGGGTAGGTAATACCTTCGTTTATAATCGCCTGAATACCCGCGAAATCTTTTCCTACGAAAAGCGTTCCGTCAAGTATGTCGGGCTTCATCTTGTCTGCGTACGACGCAGGTGAAGAGCCGTTATTTACTATACTGTAAGCGGTGATAATTCCTTCCGCGCTTACGGTTACTTTTACCGTGAAGCCCGAAGGCATCGTGTGTCCCTTCGTTACGATATTGTAAACGATATTACCGCCTTCGTCGATTTCGTGGCTGGTCTTTTTCGTTTCGATATATTCCGTCAATTCAAAGTCTGCGTAAATATCAACCGTTACGTTTCCAAGCCACTTTCCGTTCACGTAATCAACCGCGCCGTTTACCGCGTTGCAGATGGCGGTGGCGGAGCGGGTCGCGCCCGTCTTAATAAAGCCTTCGTTTGCGCTGAAGTCGCCCTTGTACTCTCCGTAGAAGCCCGATAAGAAGTTATCGTTTATGTTGGCTATATATGACTGACCTTTGTTTGAATCAATAACTACTTTATCAATTCCTTTTACTGCGCCGCCGGATACGTTAACCACTACCCAGCAGGTTACGGAACCATTATCGAAGCCGCCGAAGCCCGTCGATTTAATTAGGTAATTTCCGTCGTCTTTAATTCTGTACGCCGCCTCGATGTTAGCGTTGTCGTTGTAATTCTCAACGGTAACCTCGGTGTATGCAACCGACCTGCCGTAAATCTTGTTAATCGCTCTGTCAAGTCTCTCTTGGTCGGATACGGCAAGCAGTCCGTTCATAATCGTCAGGAACACGCCGCTCACTAAGAGTACGCAGAGGAGGGTTACCAAGCATTTGAATACGTTGCTTTTGAAAAATCCTTTAACCGTCATTTTACGCTTCCTCCTTGTCGGATTTAACGTCGACGCCCACGCTCTGCACGCTTGCCGCGGGGCTCTTTTCGGTGTTTTCCGTTTTAGTTCCGTGTTTGGGTTTCGCCGCCGCAGTCTCGTCAACCTTCAAGGCGTCAACCGCTTCCGCAACTCTTTCGTCGGGTGTCTTTTTCTCTTTGACTTTCTTAACCTTTTTGTAGCCGAAAGGTTTTCTTATAAGGTATTTATCAATGAGTGGTACGAACAGGTTCATAAGCATAATCACGAACGAGGTAACCTCCAACTTCGTGAAGTATCTCAAAACTGCTACCAAAATACCCGCTACGATATAGTAAAGTATTTGTCCGTAAACGCCCTTCGGGGAAGTTACGTAATCGGGGAACATAAACACCGCGCCGAACAGCACGCCGCCCGAGAACAGGTGAGGGAGGAACAGCTCCATATCGAAGATGTAACCGCCCGTCGCAATGAAGGCAAAGCCGCTCATAAACACTGCGGCAAAACCGAACACGACTATGAACAGCAGGGGCTGCCACCATTTTATAACCCCTCTCACGCAGAGGTAGATATATCCGACGATAATCGCAAGCTTGCAGGTTTCGCCGATACATCCCGCAACGCCCGTGCCTAGGAACAAGTCCAAAACGGGCAATCCCGAAACGGGGTTATGTTCGCCTGAAAGTAACCACGAAAGGTTCGTCGCACCCGAGAACACGGGGGTCTGAATGCTAAGCGAACCGATATTCGCCGCAGTGTAGGTGGTAACCGCGGTAAAGCTTATTGCCATAAACACGCGGCCCGCCGCTGCGGGGTTCACGAGGTTCTTGCCCGTGCCGCCGAAAAGCATCTTAACGATTGCTATTGCGAAGATACTTCCGATAAGTATTTCGTACCACTGGGTGGTTGCGGGAAGAATAAGCGCAAGAATAAGACCGGTTACTACCGAGGTGAAATCAAACTGTTTCCACCATCTTAAACATACCTTGCCCGCGTCCTTGCACTTGTTTGCAAAGCCCTTGTTTGCGATAAAGTAATAAACGAATTCCGTTGCCACGCAAGCTACTACCGCAACCAGCTCAAGCATAAGCGCAAGCCAGCCGAAGTACACGATGCCGGCAATCGCGCAAGGCAAAAGCGCAATGCACACGTCCAGCATAATGCCGCGGGTAGTCCTTTTCGATTTGACGTGGGGAGGAGTAGAAATTACGATACTGTTATCCATTTTCCGTTCTCCTTAATTCTTTTTACGAAGTTCAGCCTTCGTCTTTCTGATTGCCTGAATTAAAGGGCGCTTAGCGGGGCAAATATATTCGCACGCACCGCACTCTATGCAAGAGAGCACGTTTCCGTACTTTTGCGCCGCGTCGAAATCTCCCGCCGCCGAGTAGAACGCCGTGTTCATCGGCATAAGGTGCATCGGGCAAACGTCCGCACACTTGCCGCAGTTAAGGCAAGGGGTGGGCTCGTCGGCAGCCGCTTCTTTTTCGGAAAGAAGCAATATTCCCGAAGTCGTCTTGTGCGTGTAATGCTCGTAGTTAGCAAGCGCAACGCCCGTCATGGGTCCGCCCTGAACGACCTTCTTGGGGTTTGTAGCTTCGCCGCCGCAGTACTCGATAATTTCCTTGACGGAGGTGCCGACCTTTACAAGCAGGTTCTTCGGCTCTTTAACGGCAGTGCCCGAAACCGTTAAGACCTTTTCGTACAAAGGTTTGCCCTGTTCAACCGCCTCGCACACTGCGTAGCAGGTTCCCACGTTATGCACGACGACGCCGTATTCAGCGGGTATCTTGCCTTGGGGAATTCTGCGCCCCGTAATTGCGTAAGCAAGCTGTCTTTCGCCGCCGAGGGGGTACTTCTTGCCGAGGATAATTACTTTAATATCCTCGTAAGGCTCGAAAGCCGCAATGGCGTCGGGCTTGTTCTTTTCAATGCCGATGGCAATATCCTTAACGCCCAAAGCCGTCGCAATAAGTCTTGCGCCGCGCACGATTTCGTCGGTCTTTTCAACCATAAGGCGGTGGTCGCAGGTTAAATAAGGCTCGCACTCCGCGCCGTTAACACACAAAATATCAACGGGCGTCTTGGGCGCAACCTTAACGGCGGTGGGGAAGCCCGCTCCGCCAAGTCCTACTATGCCGCAGTCCTTAATGCGCGCCTTAATCTCTTCCGCCGTGGGGGAAGTAAGGGCGGGGAAGCGGAAGGTATCCGTCCCTTCGGCTTTGATAAATATAAAAGTTTCCTTATCGCCGTTTGCGCCCGTAAGCTCCTTAATTTCGGTAACCGTACCGGCAACGCTTGCAAACACGTCGGAAGATATCGCCCCGTCCGCCTTTGCAATAACCTCGCCTTCTTTCACCTTCTGTCCTACGGTAACCGCAACGACAGCGGATTTTCCCAGCGACTGAGAGGTGGAAACGGCTACGACCTCGGGCGTGGGCATAACCTCGATGGGCAAAGACGCCGTAAGCTCTTTTTTGCCCTTCGGGTGAACCCCTCCGAAAAGGTATTTACCTTTAACTGCTTTCAATTTGTACCTCCAAATTGTTGATTTTTGTTTTTATAATTAACCCTCAAAGTCTTGTTGCTCTAAGGGCTTAGAGTCTTTTTCCTCTTTTTTCTTCCGCTCGAAAATCACTTTTTCAAACGCGCTTTTCGGCACGCCGCGGAACAAAAGCATAATAACGCCGCCGACTATCGCGCCCGAAAGTATTCCCAAAAGTATTAAATAAGGCATATATCCGAACATCAGATAAGAGCCCGAAAGGAACACGAACACGATATTCTGCGTTATATTGTGCGCCACGGCTGCGGCAACCGAAATTGCCATAACCGAAACGCGGGGGTGTGCGGTGTACGTTAAAACGGAAGAAACCGCCATCGAAACGATACCGCCCGTAAAGCTGTACAAAACTGCGGAAAAGTTACCCGCATACACCGCGCCGAGCACCGTTCTTATTGCAACTATCGCAAACGCCTCAACGGGCGAATACATAATCAGCGCGGCAAATGAGAACACGTTCGCAAGCCCCATTTTCGCCCCGGGAATAATCAAAGGGGGGAACAAACTTTCGATAATGAAAGTTATTAAACTTAACGCCGTAAGTATTGCAAGAACCGCAATCTTTTTGGCGGCATTCTTGCCCGCGCTCATAATGAGTTCATTATACACCAAATTATATAATTAGTAAATAGATAAAAGCATATTTATTAAATTTTTTGAAAAAATTTTGTAGAAAAAATGCACCGCTCATTCGGTGCGTGTAGCAGAATAATGTCTTGACAAAGTCTTGCCGTAAAGCTATAATATACGGTGAAAAACGAAAAGGAGTACAATTATGGATTTGAAATATAAGCGTAAAAACGTCTACGAAGAAGCGGACGGCAAACAGCTTGAAGAAATTTATAACTTCGCAGAAGGCTACAAAGCCTTTCTCGACAGTTCCAAAACCGAGCGCGATGCTTCACTTACCGCACAAAAGCTTGCAGAAGAAAACGGTTTTAAACCTTTCTCTTTCTCCGAAAAGTTAAAGGTGGGCGACAAGCGTTACTTTATAAACAGACACAAAAACGTTTTCCTTATAAAGGTCGGCACCGAGGACGTGGAAAAGGACGGCGTAAGAATTATGGTTGCGCACGTCGATTCTCCCCGTCTCGATTTAAAACCCAACCCCATGTATGAGGAAGCGGGTCTTTGCTACTTCAAAACCCACTACTACGGCGGAATTAAAAAGTACCAGTGGACGGCAATTCCCCTTGCATTGCACGGCGTTGCGGTTCTCCGCGGCGGCAAGCGCGTTGAAATCTGCGTGGGCGAAGACGAAACCGACCCCGTATTCTATATCACCGACTTATTGCCCCACCTCGGCGCAGAGCAGTCTGCAAAGCCGCTCGGCAAGGCTATCGACGGTGAAAGCCTTAACGCGGTTATCGGCGGACTTCCCGTCGTAAGCGAGGACGAAGAGGATAAAAAGGACCCCGTCAAAACGGCTATTTTGAACCTTTTAAATAAAAAATACGGCTTGACCGAGGTTGACCTGCAGTGTTCCGAGCTGTGCCTCGTTCCCGCAGGCAAGGCGAGGGACGTCGGCTTTGACGGTGCTTTGATTTCTGCTTACGGGCACGACGACAAGGTCTGCGCTTACCCCGAAATGAAGGCTATCTTCGACTGTGAATCTAAGCACACCGTGGTTGCGGTGTTCGCCGACAAGGAAGAAATAGGCAGCGTAGGTAATACGGGCATGCAGTCCAAAGTCATCTGCGACGTAATCGAAACCATCGCAAACTCGTTCAAGGCAAACCCCATCGAAGTAAGATACAACTCGAAGTGCATCTCTGCGGACGTAACCGCAGGCTACGACCCCGCTTACGCATCGGCTTTCGAAAAGCGCAACACGACCTTTATTAACTGCGGCGCTGCCGTTTCCAAATATACGGGCGCACGCGGCAAGTCGTCCACGAACGACGCTTCGGCGGAATTTATGGGCTGGATACGCGATATCTTCGAGGATAACGGCGTTTACTGGCAGACGGGCGAGCTCGGCGCGGTAGACGTAGGCGGCGGCGGTACCGTTGCACAGTTTATCTCCAACCTCGGCATCGACACGGTAGACGTAGGCGTTCCCGTGCTCTCGATGCACGCCCCCTACGAGTTAATCTCTAAGGCAGATATCTATGCACTCTATCAAGCGTGCCTTGCATTCTGCAAATAACGCCCCGTCATTGCGAGGAGCGCAGCGACGAAGCAATCTAACATTATATTCAAACAAAAGCGGCGCGGTTCAAT
>CAMWQS010000009.1 GCA_947176485.1 uncultured Clostridia bacterium
CATCCTCAATTATACTTTATCCTGAATTTTATTTATATTAAAGTCAACTACTTCTTCTATCGACATTTTAGACGAATCAACTAAAATTGCGTCGTCGGCTTGCTTTAAGGGTGCTATCTTTCTTGAAGCGTCCTGCTCGTCCCTTTTTATTACTTCGGCAAGAACTTCTTCGTAAGAAGTTTTAAAACCTTTCTGCAAGTTTTCGTCGGCACGGCGCTTTGCGCGAACTTCGGGACTTGCCGTCAAGAAGAACTTAAAAGGCGCGTCCGGAAGCACGTTCGTACCAATGTCTCTGCCGTCAACTATGCACGAAGTTTGCTTTGCGATTTCCCGTTGAAGCTGAACCATCTTGGTGCGGACACATTCCAACGCTGAAACGCTTGAAGCAAGCATTGAAATTTCGGGTTTTCTTATGTCTTGCGAAACGTCTCTTCCGTCAAGATAGGTGTGCTGTACGCCGTTTTCGTGCTTGACAGTAATATCTATTACTGAAATTATTTTATCTACCGCATTCTCGTCCGTTACGGGAGTATTAGACTGAACACACTTAAACGCACACGCACGGTACATTGCACCCGTATCAAGGCACAAAATATTAAGCTTCTTTGCAATCAGTTTCGAAACCGTGCTTTTCCCGCTACCCGCGGGGCCGTCAAGCGCTATATTAATAATATTAGTCAAGTCACGCCTTAATGCGGCTGCACCTTTTAAATATACGTGCTTGGGCTGCTCGGTACTCTCCGTCAAAATCATCACCCTTATACATTTTTTTAAAGCTTCGTCAATTTCGGGTTCAAGTGCCGAAAATAAAGGTGCAGAATAAAAGCCCGCCTCTCTAGCAGCTTTTGCCGGGTAAAACGAGTGTAAATCGCTCGTGTTAGAAAATATAATGCAAACGATTTCTTCGGAATTAAGTGCGTTTTGAGTTTTAATTTCAGTTAAAAGCTCTTTAACGCTTTCCTTAATTTCTTCCGCGTTGTCGCTATTTACAGTTGTTGCACCTCTTATTGCTTTCATACATTAATCCTTTATACTGTTACCCGCCGCATAGCCCGTTGAAAAGGCTATTTGCAGGTTAAATCCGCCCGTGAATGCGTCCAAGTCAAGCACTTCGCCGCAAAAATACAGCCCTTTTATCAGTTTGCTTTCCATAGTTTTAGGGTTTATTTCCTTAACGTCAACGCCGCCGCAAGTAATTATTGCCTCGGAAAAGTCCCTCAAAGACGCCACAATCATATCAAAATTTTTGACAGTTGTCAATAAACTTAATCTTTGCGCCTTAGTTACCGAATTTACTTGAATTTCGGGTTTAATCCCACTTCTTTTCAACACTTCTTGGATAAGCGCAACGGGCAATAATTCTTTTAGACAGTTTGAAATTGATTTGTTCTTGTAGGTTTCAAAGTCCCTTAAAAGCCGTTTATCAAGCTGCTCGTCGCTTAAAGCGGGTTTTAAATCTAAAATAAGCCTGATTTGTTTCAAATCTAACCTATTTATTAGGCTTGATGCAGACAATACGATAGGCCCCGATATTCCGAAATGCGTAAAAAGCATCTCACCGAAAAAGCTTTTTATAAGTTTTTCACCGTTATATACGGACAAATTGACGTTTTTTAACGTTAATCCTTGCAAGGGCTTATAAAATTCCCCCTTCAAATTTAAGCCACACAAGCCTTGCCTTAAAGGAATAATTTTGTGCCCGGCATCTTTTGCAAATTCGTACCCGTCGCCCGTAGAACCGGTTGAAGGATAACTCAATCCGCCCGTACAAACGATAACTTTGTCAAACTTATAACTGCCGTTTACCGTAGTTATGTCTGACATAGTACTGTGTAAAACACCGATTTTGAGCACTTTTTCGTTAAATTTGAAGGCTATGCCAACGCTTTTGCAATAATTTTCAAGGCAACGCGTAACGTCGCTTGCCTTGTCGGTTACGGGGAAAAACCTTGCACCCCGCTCAAGCTTCAGCTTTAAGCCGCCGTCCTCGAAGAACTGCACACACTTCGAAGGCGAAAACGAATAGATAGCACCCGTCATAAATTTGGGGTTTGAAACTACGTTTTCAAGAAACTCCTCGGGCGTGCAGTCGTGCGTAACGTTGCACCTACCCTTACCCGTTATATAAATCTTTTTACCGCTTTTTTCGTTTTTTTCGAATACGGTTACCTTGTTTCCGTTCCTTGCAGCGAAATACGCAGCAACAAGCCCGGCAGCACCCGCTCCGATAACAGCAACTTCACTCATAAATAAACCTTACGGCGTGAACACAGTCCACGCCGCTTTAATTTTTATACGGGATAAACTTTGTTGGGGTTTGCCGCTAAATCGCTGTCAACGCCGGTATCTTTTGCCTTACGCCATTTGAAGAAGTTGGTTGCAACCTCGGGGAACAGAGCGTATGAGAGAACGTCTTCCTCTTGTTTGTAGAATCCGTCGTCTTTTACCTTTTGTGTCAGCGTCTGCATTTCGTTTTCAATTAAGTCTGCGGGGCGGCAAGTTATAATCTTTTCGCCATCTTTTTGGCACGTTTTAACTATTTCAGGATTCTTTTCACCCAAAACGGCACCGTATTTACCCAACATTAAATCTTTAAACTGCGCAGTTATGGTTTTGTATCTGCCCAAAAGCACGTTCCAAACTGCTTGGGTTCCGACGATTTGGCTTGAAGGAGTTACAAGCGGTGGATAACCGCAGTCCTTTCTTACCTTGGGAACTTCTGCAAGGCATTCCGTCAACTTTTCCTCTTTACCCGCTTGTTTAAGCTGATTCATAAGGTTTGAAAGCATACCGCCGGGAACTTGATACAAAAGCGTATTTATGTCCACGCGCCTTACTTTGGGGTTAAGGAAACCGTCTTTTTCAAGCCTTGCCGCAACATTATTGAAATGGTTTACTGCGGGAAGAAGCTTTTCAATTTCTATACCCGTATCATACTGAGTACCTTTAAGGGTCGCAACAAGCGGTTCGGTTGCGGGGTTTGAAGTGCCGTTACCGAGGGGCGAAAGCGCACAGTCAACTATATCTACTCCCGCTTGAATTGCCATAAGGTAAATCATATCGCCCGTGCCCGTCGTGTTATGGGTATGCAAGTGTACCTTAGTTTCGGGGCGTAGCTCGCTTTTAAGCTCTTTCACAAGCTCGTAAGCGGTAAACGGCAACAAAAGGTTCGCCATATCCTTGATACAGATATTTTCGGCACCCATATCTTCAAACTGCTTTGCAAGCTTAACGAAGTATTCGGTCGTATGAACGGGGCTTGTCGTGTATGAAATTGCACATTCGCACACGCATTTGCCGCCTTTGCCGTACTTTTTAATGGCTTTTACGCTCGCCTCCAAATTGCGCGGGTCGTTCAGCGCATCAAAAAGTCTGACTACGCCAATGCCGTTTTCAATTGATTTTTCAATAAATTTTTCAACTACGTCGTCCGCGTAATGACGGTAACCCAAAAGGTTCTGTCCGCGAAGAAGCATCTGAATAGGCGTCTTTTTTAAGTATTTTTTGAGGTTTCTCAGCCTATCCCAAGGATCCTCGTTCAAGAACCTCAAACAACTGTCAAACGTCGCACCGCCCCACGCCTCAAGCGAATAATAGCCTATATCATCCAAAAGCGGAAGCATCGGCTCCATTTCGTCAAATCTCATACGGGTTGCCGCATGCGACTGGTGCGCGTCGCGCAATATAGTATCGGTTATTAAAACTTTTTTACCTTCCATAATTCACCTTTACGCCATTACAGTGTTTAATACTGTGGCAACTGCCTGTGTAGCCGTGCCGTCAACAAATCCGCCAAAGCATGCAAGCAATACGCCCGCCGCTATTGCCGAGCCTATTACGCCCGCGACGTTCGGTCCCATAGCGTGCATAAGTAAGTGGTTTTGCGGGTCGTACTCCCGCCCCACGTCCTCTGAAATTCTAGCCGCCATCGGCACGGCAGACACACCCGCAGAGCCTATAAGCGGGTTAATCTGACCCTTAGTAACCTTGCACATAATCTTTGCAACGAGCAAACCGCCAATAGTGCCGATTACGAATGCAAGAAGTCCTATGCCAATAATTTCAAGAGTTTCGATACTGAGGAAAATTTCACCCTTCGCCTTACTTCCAACGGCAATACCGAGGAAAATAGTTATGGTGTTCATAAGCCCGTTCTGTGCTTGCGTTGAAAGCCTGTCGACTACGCCCGATTCTTTAAACAAGTTGCCGAGCATCAACATTCCCAAAAGCGCGATACTGTCGGGAAGAATTATGCCAACGACAAGCGTAACTATTATAGGGAACAGAATTTTTTCTATTTTGCTGACTTGGCGGAGTGGCTTCATTCTTATTGCCCTCTCCTTTTTCGTAGTCAAAGCGCGCATTAACGGTTTTTGAATAATCGGTATAAGTGCCATGTACGAATAAGCCGCAATAGCTATCGTGGGCACGTAGTCCGAAGCAAGCTTGGAAGTAACCATAATTGCCGTAGGTCCGTCCGCGCCGCCTATAATTGCAATCGAAGCCGCCGCCGCAACGGATAAACCGAGCATAGACGCAAGTATAAACGCAACGAAAATACCAAGCTGTGCGCCCGCACCGATAAGCATACTCTTGGGGTTCGCAATTAAAGGACCGAAGTCGGTCATCGCACCTATTCCAAGGAAAATAAGCGGCGGGTATATAACTTTATCTACGCCGAAATACAGATACCACAAAAGTCCTCTGTCCGATACAGCCTCATATGCGTGATCAATTACAATCGCATTATTTGTAAACTGTGTAACTCCGTCAACAACCGTTCCTTGAATATAACCGCTAAATGAATAAAGCATGTTAAATTGGTCTGCCGCCATCGTTGACGAAATTCCGTTTTTCAAATCCTCAAATGATGCAAAATAAGTTACTATACCTACGTTGTCAGCATTTACGGAAAGATAATCTGTTCTTATAAATATCTGTTCGGAAGAACCTATAAGTGAATAAACACCTACGTTTTCGACTGAACCCGTAACGCCCAAGGTTAGCTCTGCTGGTGTTTGATATTTACCCCACAAAACAGCCTCTGCGCCGGGGATATTTATTAAAAACATACCGAAGGCTATCGGCAATAAAAGCATAGGCTCAAATTTTTTGACTACGGCAAGGTACATCAGTATGAAAGAAATTAAAAGCATTACGTAGTTTTGCCAATTGCCTTGGACAAAACCCATACTTTCATACAGACTTCCGAATATATTGCCAAAGTCTATTCCACTTTGCAGCATATTCCCTCCGTCAACCGATAACGGCAAGTAGAGCGTTAGTTTCTACGTTAGCACCCTTAACGACGCTTATAGTAACCTTTCCGTCACAAGGAGCAGTAATTTCGTTATCCATTTTCATAGCTTCCAAAACGATTATGGGTTGGTCTTTTTTAACCGTTGCTCCGTCGGAAACGAGAACGTTTTTGATAAGTCCCGGGAAAGGCGACAAAACCTTCGTGCCGTTTGCGGGTGTAGCTGCCTTTGCAGCCTTAGGTGCCTCCGTAACGACTTGTGCGGGCGCAATTGAAACTTCGCCTACGCTTTCTCCCACTTCTTCAACACCTACGGAATAAGTTTTACCGTCAATAGTTACGACAAAATTACGCATATATTTAACTCCTTATAACCTCTTAATTCTCTTAACTTTAAATTCACATTTGGGCTTTTCTTCACTGTAATAAGCCATTATCGCTGCAATTATTGCAGCCTTTACCTCGTCGGGCACTTCGCCGGAATCGGCTACGGTTTCACTTATAGCAACCTCTTCCTTCTTCTTTTTCTTCTTACCGATGTTGGTTAGGAAGGCAAGATTATTCGTTTTTCGCATTAAAAGCCCGATTAGCCAGATTATCGCAATAATAAGGACGATACCCACAAATACGATTAAGAAACCGATTAACGCATAAATGGCTGGCTCGCCGAACCTATTGGAAAAATAATAGTTGCTGTCAAACGTTCCGTCGGGCTTCTGCGGTAAAATATCCAAAAGAAAATTCAGCATATTCCCCTCACTTCAAAAGCATTTGTAACGACGCCGTAAGGTACTGCCTTACAAATGACGGTTGAATTATGTTATCAATATAACCGCCCTGCGCAGCATTTACGGGGTCTGAATTTTCTTCTGCATACTTCGTTGCAAGCTTTGCACCGTCAACGTTCTTTTCGCTTGAAAATTCTATTTCTGCGCCTTGAACACTGTCAAAAAGCGCAATTTTAGCGTTTGCAAAGGCATAGCTATAATCGTAACCCATCGATTTCGCCGCAAACACAGTGTAGCCTAAGCCTATCGCTTTTCCGTAAACCACTGAAATTTTAGCCGCGTCGATACAGTCCAAAATCGATACGTACTCGCCAAGCTCTTTTAAAACGAGGCTGTTATTAGTTGCAAGGTCGCTCTTTACACCGAGAGTGTTGACAAACGTAACGTAAGGCAAGCCGTAGCAACAAGCAAATTCAGCAAAATCTTTAAGCTTTCTTACGTTCTGCGCAGTAAGTTCAACTCCGTCCGCGCCGTCGAAAATAACGGCAGCAACGGCAATTCCGCCCACCCTTGCAAGATAGCATTTAACTTCGGGGCAATACGTTGCGCCAAGTTCTATCGCAGACGACTTGTCGAATATTGCGCTCAAAACCTTAGCGTCTGCCTTCTTGTCAAGTGCCGAGATGCTCGCGTTCAACTCGTCACTGTCGATTAACGGCTTGGAAATCAGTTCGTTTATTTCCGTAATTGATTTCTTTATTTCTTCAAAATTCTTTACTGTAAAGGTTGCAAGTTGAGCGTTTTCAAGCCCGCTTACGCCGCCTACAGCAAATTTAGAAAGGTTTTCACCCGCCTTTGCGGATAACACCAAGGGGCTGTTAAGACAAAGCGCACTTTTCTTGTCAATGAAATAAGTAAAATCGCAAATACCCGCAAGAAGTGAAATCTGGCCGTAAACCTCGCCGTTAACTATAAGGTATTGGGGAATGCTGCCCTTCATTTGGGAAGCCTTCAAAATGAGGCTTGCAAGCCCTTCCAAAACGCTGACGCCTTCACCTATCTGAACGCCGAGTGAAGACAAAAGCCATATTACGGGCGTTGAAGTTTTTTCAGCCTGATTTAAACACTTTTCTATTTTGGCACAGTTAGCTTTGCTGACCCCGCCGGAAAGTACTGCCGCGTTCTGTGCGACAATATAAAAAGGATAGTCGCAAATCGTCGCAAAACCGGTTACGACGCCCTCGCCTTCGGCGGTTTCCCCGTAAAACTCATTCTTAGAGAATGAGAAAGACGAAAGTTCAACGAAGCTATCCTCATCGATAAGTGAATTAATATCCGCACGTATACTCTTACCTGCGTCAAGAAGTTGTTTTTTTCGCTTCTGTAATAAGCTGATTTTATCCATAACACACCTGAAAACCAAATTCTTACAAATACATTTTATCATATTTAATTTCAAATGCAAATATTTTGTTAAACTTTTATCAAAATTTATTTAATTTTGTAAAAGAAAAAGCGGCTTTTTGCCGCCTTATTTTCTCTGAATTTTCAGTTTTGTTTTTATGAATTTGTCAATCTTTTCATAGTGCTTCAACACAAGATAAAAAGCAAGAACAATAAACGCAAGCAATAATATCCAAATTAACAGCCCCCACCACGTATTAAAAGGTATCAGCTCGAAGGAATACGCCGTAGAAAAAACACCAATAAGGCGCGTTATTATTATCATTACGATGAAGTACGGCCAAGTCATTGAAGATAACCCCGCAACGAAGCACAAAACGTCGTCGGGGAAAAGCGGCAAAAGGAACATTAAAGACAAAATCAAATAGTCCTTTCCCTTTAATTTTTTCAACCATTTATCCAAAGTGTCTTGCCCGACTATCCAGCAAACTGCCTTATAACCTACCCATCTGCCTATTGCAAAAGCCGTAATTGAGCCCAAAACTATACCGATAAAGCTATAAATTGCACACTTTAAAGGTCCGAACATCGCAACACCGACCGCAACGGAAACCGACCCGGGCACAGGCAAAAGCACGACTTGAAGAAAACTGAAAATTATATAGATGGCAGCAGCCATACCGCCCATACCCTCAATATATTCCCTCAACGCTTCAACGCTGTTTATTTTGCCTAACAGCTCGGTTGCGCACAGCGCAAAGAACACGACGGAAAAAATATCGATAAATACGAGTGCGCATATGGTTAAACGATAAAGTGAAACCATTTTTAACGCATAAAAAAGTATTCCGCCTACCATTAACAATCCAAGAATGAGACCCGAAATAAGCAATAAAATATTGAAGTGCACTGCAATAAATTCTACGTTTTTATATAAAAGTCCGTAGGCTATAAAAAGAAAAGCAGCCGTACTTAAGAGTACAACCGCCAAAATACTTATGCAATGTTTTAAAACTCGTATGCGGTCCATTAATACTATTATATAGTATTTTCCGCAATTTTATAATTCACTTTTCAAATTTTTAACTGCGTCGGTGGCAAGCTTATCGCAGATATTGTTATACTCGTTATCGGCGTGGCCCTTCACCTTTATGAAGGTAACGCGGTGCGTGCGGGTTAAAGACAGAAGCTCTCGCCACAAATCTTCGTTAAGAACGGGCTTGTTATCGGCTTTTTTGAAGCCCGACTTTTCCCAGCCGTAAACCCAACCGTTAGTAAACGCGTTAACGGTATATGCGGAATCGCTGTAAATTTCCACCTCGCAAGGCTCTTTTAGGCATTTTAAACCTTCAATTACAGCCGTTAATTCCATTCTATTATTGGTTGTGGACTGCTCAGCGCCCGAGATACGCTTTTCAAAGCCTTTGAACATTAAAACCGCGCCCCATCCACCGGTTCCGGGGTTGCCAGAACAAGCACCGTCAGTATATAAAACTACCTTTTTCATCACTTCGTCTGCTCTTTTGCGCGGCTTACGCAAGCGTCAACTGCTGAAGAAAGTGCCTCGGAAAGCCCTTTTTCTTCAAGAACCTTCACCGCCTCGACGGACGCACCGCCCTTATTGCACGCCAAAATTGTAAGTTCTTCAACCGATTTTTCTTCCCTTTGAACCATCTCTGCACTGCCTAAAACGGTCTGAACGGCAAGAATTTTTGCTTCGTTTTTAGACAAGCCTTGCTTCACACCGGCATTAATAAGCGCGTCAATAAACATAAGCGTATACGCCGAACCGCTACCGCTAAGTCCGTAAACGGCGTTTAATTTGCCCTCGTCAACGCTAACGATAGTTCCAAGCGTTCGTAAAACCTAAGTAATAAATTCACATTCGTCCGTTGACTTTTTAAAGTCAACCATATCAATACCTATCGCGCCGCTGCCGATTTCACAAGGCAAATTTAATACTGCACGCGCAACCTTTATTACGCCTACCCCGAGAGAATTTTTAACTGAATTTTTCGTTATTCCGTCCATTACGGATATAACTTTTTCGGGACGGATACCCTCTAATTCCTTTGAAATTGCCTCAAATTTCTTAGGTTTTACCGCAAAAAGCACGAATTCACTGTTTTCAGCAACGAATTTATTGCTTGTGCTCGTACGAACACCCAAATATTCAAGCTTATCTAATTCCTCCTCGCTTTCGTCGCTGACGATTATCTTCTTTTCACGAATTAAATCAGATAATACGACGCCCCTTAAAATCGCGTTTGAAAAGAAAGAACAGCCGATTACGCCGAGTTTGAATTGCTTTTTCATAAATTTGCCTCCAAAAACAGTTGACTAAATTTAAGTTATATACTATAATTTGTTTGCTTTTAGGGGAGTAGCTCAACGGTAGAGTCGCGGTCTCCAAAACCGTCGGTTGCATGTTCGAATCGTGTCTCCCCTGCCATAACCATCCGTTTTCGGGTGGTTATTTTTTCATTTTCTTGCTGGTTTTTTACTACTTATGTCACGCATAGTACTTCGCAAATTTGTCAAATTTAGACTTTTAAGTCACCGTTTTGACCTAAAACCGCCTTATTTTGCTCTAAAATAGGCTTAACTTCGTTTTCGACAAATTCAACGGTTTGCGAGGGCGCTCTACCTATAAATAACTTAGCATCAAGCATTTTATCAAGTTTTGAATGCACCGCTTTAAAGTCCTTATCCGCTTTTATAAGCTCGATAAGATTATTGTCTTGCCCAAGCTCTTTGACGTTTCTGCCAGCCTGCATTGATAAAACCCTAATCTTTTCGTGCAGCTCTTGTCTGTTTCCGCCCGCCTTAACGCATTCCATCATTATGTTTTCGGTTGCCATAAACGGAAGCTCCGCGGTGATATGCTTTTCAATGACCTTTTCGTATACGACGAGGTTTTCGGAAACGTTCATATAAATATTCAATATGCCGTCAAGCGCAAGAAAAGCTTGTGAGTTTACTATTCTTCTGTTTGCCGAATCGTCCAACGTTCTTTCAAACCACTGCGTTCCCGCTGTTATTGCGCTGTTTGTGGGAAGTGAAATAACGAACTTAGCAAGTGAGCCCATTCTTTCACTGCGCATAGGGTTACGTTTATACGCCATAGCCGAAGAACCAATCTGTGACTTTTCAAACGGTTCTTCAATTTCCTTCATGCTCTGCAAAAGGCGAATATCGTTGGAAAATTTATAAGCACTTTGAGCTATCTGCGAAAGAACGCAAAGAACGTTATAATCGAACTTTCTGGGATAAGTTTGACCGGTTACACCGTAAACCTTGTCAAAACCGAGCTTTGCAACAACCTTTTTTTCAAGCTCCTTAACTTTGTCTTCGTCGCCGTTAAAAAGCTCCATAAAGCTTGCTTGCGTACCCGTGGTGCCCTTCACCCCGCGCAATTTGAAAGAATTTTGCAAGTTTACAAGACTATAATAGTCCATCGTCAAATCTTGCAACCAAAGCGTTGCACGCTTGCCAACTGTTGTAAGCTGTGCGGGCTGCAAATGAGTAAACCCAAGCGTGGGCAAGTCCTTGTACTTCAAAGCAAACGCAGAAAGCTTATCAATTACGTTGACGAGCTTTACTTTTATAATTTCAAACGCGTCCCATAACATTATAAGCTCTGAATTGCAGTCAACGAAGCAGCTCGTCGCACCCAAATGAATTATCGGCATAGCCGACTTAGCTTGTTCACCAAAGGCGTGAACGTGCGCCATTACGTCGTGGCGCAGCTTTCTTTCATAGCTTTCGGCAACATCGAAGTTGATATCGTCGGCGTACTTCTTCATCTCGTCGATTTGCGCCTTCGTGATATTCAAACCGAGTTCCATCTCAGCTTCCGCAAGCGCAATCCAAAGCTTTCTCCAAAGCTTAAAGCGCTTTTCATCGGAGAAGTTTTCCGCCATTTCATGACTTGCATATCTGGTAATCAACGGGTTCTGATAAATACTGTTATCCATAGCTGTTCCTAATTAAAATTTTACGGGTGCAGGATAGTCAACACCGAAGGTTTCAACCGTAACCTTTTCCATGATTTGCGCTGTAAGCGGTCTGTCTTGCCAGTCGCACCTTACCGCTGCAATGCCGTCAACCACTTCCATTCCTTCCGTTACCTTGCCGAATGCCGCATACTGTCCGTCAAGATGGGATGCGTTCTGATGCATAATAAAGAATTGTGAGCCG
The DNA here is from genome assembly GCA_947176485.1 of uncultured Clostridia bacterium. Classification (GTDB taxonomy): domain Bacteria; phylum Bacillota; class Clostridia; order Christensenellales; family Borkfalkiaceae; genus Coproplasma. The sequence goes on from CAMWQS010000009.1 coordinate 11,590, forward strand.
GCTGAATTCGGATTCATTGCACGCGCCATAGAAAGCACGCCGCGAGAATGCTTCAAATCGTTTTGCTTAAAGCCGTTCAAAGCAAATTCACCCTTAATCGAATATCCGGGTCCGCCCGTTCCTACGCCTTTGGGGTCGCCGCCTTGAATCATAAAACCCGAAATTACACGGTGAAAAATAAGCCCGTCGTAAAAGCCGTTTTTAGCAAGTGAAATGAAGTTATTTACCGTATTCGGCGCCTTTTCGGGATATAATTCGGCTTTAATAACGCCGCCGTTCTGCATTTTAATAGTAATGATAGGGTTTTGCATCTTTTTTCTCCTCTTTATAAATCGCTGAATTTATCGACGCGTACACCCGCTTCTTTGAAAAGAAGCATTGAAAATTCGTCGGGGTAGCCTTCCTTGTAGACCACACGTTTAATGCCAGAATTTATTATTATTTTAGCGCAAATAACGCACGGCTGATGCGTGCAATACAGCGTACAGCCTTCGACGCTGCTGCCCACCTTTGCCGCTTGAACTATCGCGTTTTGCTCGGCGTGAACTGCGTAGCACAGCTCGTGCATGGTACCGCTTTTGATATTCATTTTCTGGCGCATACACTCTTTTTTGTCTACGCAGCTTTCTATACCTTGCGGCGCACCGTTATATCCCGTTGCGATAATACGCTTGTTTTTGACGATTATCGCACCGACGTGTCTGTTCTCTTGATAGCAGCTTGACCAAGTTCCAATAATCTCGGTCATCTCCATAAATCTTTTATCCCATTTATCCATAAAAAACCCAATTTAAGTAGATAAAACGATTTTACCATATTTTTATATAAATTGCAATTTTTTACTTTATAATGTTTAACATTATTTTGTTGAGTTTATAAAATATCTGTAATTAAAATGATTTAAATCGGAGGACTTTTTAAATGACTATTAAACCTTTATTTGATAAAGTAGTCGTAGAAAATCTCAAGGCCGAAGAAAAGACCAAAAGCGGGCTTTACCTTACCTCGGCTGCACAAGAAAAACCCGCAACTTGCCTCGTCGTTGCAGTCGGCCCCGGCGGACTTGTTGACGGTAAAGACGTCAAAATGCAAGTAAAAGTCGGCGATAAAGTTCTGCTTGCAAAGTACAGCGGAACTGAAGTTAAAGTTGATGATAAAGAATACACGATTATCCGCCAAAGCGATATTTTGGCAATCGTTGAATAAGGAGTAAAAGAAAATGGCAAAACAGATTAAATACGGCGATGAAGCAAGAAAATTACTTGAAAACGGCGTCAACATCGTTGCCGACACCGTAAAGATTACCTTAGGCCCCAAGGGCAGAAACGTCGTACTAGATAAAAAATTCGGCGCACCACTTATCACCAACGACGGCGTTACCATTGCAAAGGAAATCGAGCTTGAAGACCCGATTGAGAATAAGGGCGCGCAGATTGTTAAAGAGGTATCCACTAAGACGAACGACGTTGCCGGCGACGGCACCACTACCGCCGTTGTTCTGGCGCAAGCAATCGTAAAAGAAGGACTTAAAAACCTTGCAGCCGGCGCAAACCCTATGATTTTGAAAAAAGGAATTGCATCCGCGGTTGATACTGCAGTTGCCAAGGTTCAGTCCATTTCGAAACCCGTTGAAAGCAAACTTGCAATTTCACAAGTCGCTTCAATTTCCGCGGGCGACGAAAAGATTGGCGAGCTTATAGCTAACGCTATGGAAATCGTAGGCAAAGACGGCGTTATTACCGTTGAGGAAGGTAAAACTATGGCAACCGAGCTTTCCACCGTTGAAGGCATGCAGTTTGACAGAGGCTACGCCTCCGCCTACATGGTTACCAATACCGACAAGATGGAAGCCATTCTCGATAATCCCTACATTCTTATTACCGACAAAAAAATATCAGCTTTGCAAGAAATTCTTCCCGTAATCGAGCCCATCGCTCAGCAAGGCGCAAGACTTCTTATCATTGCCGAGGACGTTGAAGGCGACGCGCTTGCCGCACTTATCGTCAATAAATTAAAAGGTGTTCTTAACTGCGTTGCAGTTAAAGCACCCGGCTTCGGCGACAGAAGAAAAGCTATGCTTGAAGATATCGCTATTCTTACGGGCGGCACTGTGGTTTCTTCCGATTTGGGTTACGAATTCAAGGACGTAACTTTGGATATGCTTGGCAGAGCTTCTCAAATCAAGGTCGATAAAGACAACACCACCATCATCGGCGGTACTGGCGACGCAGCACAAATTAAGTCCCGCGTGAACTCGCTTAAAGCTCAGATTATGGAAACTTCTTCGGACTATGACAGAGAAAAATTGCAAGAAAGGCTTGCAAAGCTTGCAGGCGGCGTTGCCGTAATCAGCGTCGGTGCGGCAACCGAAGTTGAAATGAAAGAAAAGAAACTGCGCATCGAGGACGCACTTGCTGCTACCCGTGCTGCTGTTGAAGAAGGAATCGTTCCCGGAGGCGGCGTTGCGCTTTTGAATGCAGTGCCCGAGCTTAAAAAACTCGTTGCAAGCTTGCACGGCGACGAAAAGACAGGCGCGGCTATCGTTTTAAAGGCTATTGAAGAACCCGTTCGCCAAATCGCAAAGAATGCGGGTTACGACGGTTCCGTTATCGTAAACAACATTTTACGCTCGAAAAACCCCAACTACGGTTTCGATGCATACAACAACAAGTATACGGATATGGTTGAAAGCGGAATTATCGACCCCACTAAGGTTTCCCGTTCCGTTCTGCAGAACGCGGCTTCCGTTGCTGCAACCCTTCTAACCACCGAAAGCATTGTAACAGATATTCCCACTCCCCCCGCGCCCCCTATGGGCGGCAACCCCGACATGGGCGGAATGTATTAATTAAGCATTGCGAAAAAGCGCCGAGCTTACTGCTCGGCGCTTTTTATTTTTGCATACATTTTCATATCTTCAACTATGCCGTTTTTGACTGCGTTTGAACGAAGAGTTCCTTCACAGACAAAACCCGCCTTTTCTAAAACTCTGCAAGAAGCAACGTTACGGGCGAACGGTTCAGCATAAATACGGATAATATCACTATTTTCAAACACAAAATCGCAAACTTGCCGCACTGCCGCAGTTGCAATACCCTTGTTCCAGAACTTTTCACCCAAATAATAACCCATTTCTGCGGTTTTGAAATGAATATTTTCTTTTCTGAAAACTCCGATACTTCCCACAACTTCGCCATCAAACTCAATAGCAAATGCAAAAACCGAATTATTATTAGCATTTAACATTGCGTTAATGTAATCGCGGGCATCGGCTTCTGTATACGGAAAGGGCAATCCGTCCCTTAAATTATCCAATATTTTTTTATTATTTAACAGTTCTGACAGACTTTTTGCATCGTCAAACTGCCACTTTCTTATTTTGCAGTCCATTTTTAACCTATTTTATTTAAGATTCTTTCCAGTGCATATTTGCCGTGCTCGTAAGTCAAACCGCCTTGAAAATACGCTATATAGGGCGGTTTTACAGGCCCGTCGGCGGAAAGTTCGATACTTGCACCCGAAACGAATGTACCTGCCGCCATTATAATTTTATCGTCGTAACCCGGCATATCCCACGGTTCGCAAGTAACGTAGCTGTCAATTGGCGATGCGTACTGAACTTCTCTGATAAAATTCACCATTTTATCGTCACTGTCAAACTCTATCGCACGAGTAACGTCGTAAGGAGTTTTATCAAGCGAAGGATAATTCTTATATCCGAGCTCGCCCATAGCTTGCCCAATTAAAAGACTTGTTTTTAATGCTTGTGCAACGGTATGCGGAGCAAGAAAAAGTCCTTGGTAAAAGTTGCGGTAACTGCCCTCGTAAGAGCCAACTTCAAGCCCGATTGACGGCGCAGTAAGTCTTTTCCCTATCAAATCAATATATTCCGCCTTGCCGCAAATATATCCGCCCGTAGGAGCAAGTCCGCCACCGGCATTTTTTATAAGTGAGCCGACGATAATATCCGCTCCGACTTCAGTAGGCTCAACCTTTTCAACGAATTCACCGTAGCAGTTATCGACGAAAATGCAGCCTTTAAAGCCCAAATTGCGCACAAATATGCACGCTTCGCCTATTTCTTCGCATGAAAACGCATCTCTAAGCTCGTACCCACGCGAACGTTGAATATAGACGACTTTAACGTTTACATTAAATCTTGTTGCAATTTCGTCAAGATCAAATTTGCCGTCTTTTAGGTCGCAGCACTCAAATTTAACCCCGAAATCTTTCAAAGAACCATTATTTTCACCGAAAATTACGCCTCTTATAGTGTCGTAAGGCATTCCGCTTATGCAAAATAAAGTATCATTTGGACGAAGAAGCCCAAAAAGCGCAACGGTTAAAGCGTGCGTTCCGGACAAAAGATGCGGGGAAACTATTCCACTTTCTGCACCGCACGCCTTTGCATACAGCTTGCCGAGGCAATCTCTACCTTCATCGTCGTAGCCGTAGCCCGTAGTGCCGTTAAAATGACGAGTTGCAATTTTATAATCTTTAAAAGCGTTTAACACCTTTACTTGATTAAAATACGCTACGTCGTCTATCGCTTTAAATTTGTCTTTAAGCTTTTCTTCACATTTTTCAATTAGTTTCATTTAAAATCTCCGCTATTCTGTCAGCAGTAGCATCCTCCGGCGCAAGCCACACCAAATTGGGCATTTTTTTGAAAAAAGTAACCTGTCTTTTTGCATAATGGCGCGTATTTAGCTTAATTATGTCAGACATAGTACTTTGTAAACTGCTATTATTTAAGCCAAAAATTACCTCTTTATAACCGATTGCTTGCATACATTGGCAATTTTCATCAATTCCGCGCCGCAAAAGACTTTGAACTTCTTCTACAAGCCCTTGTTCAAACATTTCATCAACGCGACGGTTTATTCTTTCGTAAAGTTCTTCCCTCGGGTAATTTATAGCAACAGCAACATAATCGTACTTCGGCACAAGAATATCGTTTTGTGCAGATTTTTTCTTGCCGCTGACTTCATATATTTCCAAGGCACGGATAACGCGCTTCGCGTCGTTAGTGTGAAGAACTGCCGCAGTTTCCGGGTCAACTTCCTTTAATTTATCAAAAAGCGCAACTTTACCGTACTTTTCTAAGAAATTTGCATATTTTGTACGCACGGTTTCGTCTGCCGCTGCGTTACCGTAACCTAAATCGAACAGCAAAGAATTTATATAAAAACCCGTGCCACCGCAAATTATCGGCGTTTTTCCTTCCGAAAACAACTTTTCAAGCACCGACAAAGCTCTTTCACTGTAATCAGATACGCTGAAAGTCTCCGTAGGCTCTACTACGTCAATCATATGGTGCTTTACGCCGCGCATTTCTTCAATTGACGGCTTAGCCGTGCCGATATTAAGCCCCTTGTATATAAGCTGTGAATCGGCTGAAATTATTTCGGTATTGAATTTTAAGGCGCAGTCAACAGCAAGTCGCGTTTTACCGGATGCCGTTGCACCGCAGATTACGAGAACTTTTTGAGGCATTACACTATCCTTTTAAACATTTTCTCGATATCTTTTTTTGTCAAAGTAACGCAAACCGGTCTACCGTGAGGACATTTTAAGCCCATATTGCCATCTAAAAGTTTAAACAGCGCATCCACTTCACCGTCGGTCAGCTGCATTCCACCCTTTATTGCGTGTTTGCAAGCGGTCATTGCGATTTTATCTTTTAAAACGTCTTCAAGCTTAATTTCTTTAAGTCCGTCCACTTCTGCAAGAATATCGTCAAAAAATTCTTTTATATTTATATCTTGCAAGTCAACGGGCACTTCGTCAATTCTAAACGATTCGAACCCGAAAGACGATATACCGAAACCCATATTCCGTAAAAGCAGTTGTTTTTCCTCTAAAAAACGCGCTTCAGCGGGATTTGCGGTAAAAATATACGGTACGAGTAGCGCTTGTCTTGCAATATTCCTATTTGCAAGCTTTTCACGAAGCCTATCGTAAATCAACCTTTCGTGAGCTGCGTGCTGGTCTATCATATAGACGGTGTCGGCAACCTCGTATATCAAATACGTATTGAAAAGATTACCCTTATATTTGCAAGCAGCATACTCTATTTTCTGCTGTTCTTGCAGCTTTTTATTAAATAAGTTGCTTTCAACCTCGTACGCCGCGATATTCCCGTTAAGGCTTGGCGGCATAGTGTCGTCGGTAACGCACATCATGCTTGCGTTTTGTTTAGGCATAATTTCCGAAAGCGGCACGTCCTTAAACGGGTCAAAATGACTCACTTCCTGTTTATCCGATTTCGATTTGCCACTTTGAACGGACGCTTCGGCGAACTTAATTCCCGCCGCCTTCATGTCTTCGGCAACAGCGCTCGATTTATCGTATTTTTGCAAAAGCTGGGCTAAATCTGCGCTTGTGGCTGCAGTTGAAGATTCTTTATAAACTTTGTTTGTCCCATCTTTACCGTCGATTTTGGACTGAATTTCAGGCAAACGCGATTCATTCAAAACGAAATCAGCTGCCTTCGCAGTACCGTCAAGCACTGACGAAACTACGGAATAAACCGCACCAAATATAAATCTGTTATCAATAAACCTAACGTCCGCCTTGCTTGGATGTACGTTCACGTCAACTATCTCCGACGGCACGTCCACGTTCAACACGTAAAAAGGAAATTGCCGTTTCATCATATAGCTTGCATAAGATTGGTTAATTGCCGTTGCTATAGTATTGTTGACAATATACCTTCCGTTTAAAAATATACTTTGATAGGTCTTGTTGGGTTTAAAAAAGTTCTGGTTGCCGATAAAGCCTTTAATAACTACGCCGTTCTTTTCCGCTTCGATTTTGAAACACTGCGACAGAACTTTTGCACCGTAAACTCGCGCTACCGCCTCGTCAAGTCCTCCGCCGAACGACTGCAAGGTAAGCTTACCGTCAACGTAATACTTAAACGAAACGGCTGGTTTACTTAAAATATATCGCGTAATAAAGTTTGTAACGTCGGCTTCTTCTTTTTTGTCGTCTTTCAAAAATTTAGCACGTACGGGCGTATTGAAAAATAGGTTGTTTACCGTAATAACAGTACCCTTTTCCAAGGCAGCGGGCATAACCTCACCTATTTTGCCACCATCGCAAGAAATTTTAAACGCAGAAGCACCCGTAACTTTTGACGCAATTTCTACTTTTGCAACCGAAGAAATACTTGCAAGAGCTTCGCCCCTAAACCCCAAAGTTAAAATGTTATCTAAATCTTCTACCTTTGCGATTTTACTGGTTGCATGCGGAAGAAAAGCCGCCTTTAAATCGTCGTGCTCAATTCCCGAACCGTTGTCCACGACTTTTATAAGCTCCTTTCCGCCCTTTTCGATATAAATTTCTATTTCGGTTGCACCCGCGTCAAGGCTGTTTTCAACAAGCTCTTTTACAGCTGAATAGGGTCTGTCAACGACTTCACCTGCCGCAATGCGGTTATATACCGTTTGGCTTAAAATATTAATTTTGCTCATCTTTTCACCTTTTCAACGAGATCGCCCACAAGCATAAACGCTTGCATAGGCGAAAGGTTGTTCATATCAACGTCCTTCAAAATCTTTTCTATTTCGGAAGGTTCTGCAACGGTGTCTTCAACTTCTTCGACGCGTGTTCTTTCACCACTTTCAACAACCTTTAAAATCTGTTTAGCCCTATCGGTAACCTTTGCAGGAACACCCGCAAGCGAAGCAACTTCAATACCGAAGCTACGGTTTGCCCCACCGCGCATAATTTTACGCAAGAACACCACGCTTCCGTTAATTTCTTTTACGGCTATTTTGTAATTCTTAATACCTTCAATTGAATTTTCAAGCTCTGTAAGCTCGTGATAATGCGTTGCAAACATCGTGTGCGCACCGATATTTTCAGTAAGGTATTCAATTACCGCCCACGCAATACTTAGCCCGTCGTAAGTAGAAGTACCTCTACCTACTTCATCCAAAATCAGCAAGCTGTTTTTAGTCGCGTTCTGAATTATGGAAGCAACCTCTATCATCTCAACCATGAACGTGCTTTGGTCGGAAATAAGATTATCGCTTGCACCTACGCGGGTAAAAACTCTGTCCGTAAGCGGAACTTGCGCCGATTTTGCGGGCACGAAACTGCCCAAATGCGCCATAATAGTAATGATAGCCGTCTGGCGCATATAAGTACTTTTGCCGGCCATATTCGGACCGGTTATAATCATCGTTCTGTTCTCTCCGCCGTCCAAAAGCGTATCGTTGGGGATAAATCTATCCTTTGAAATCACTTCCACAACGGGGTGTCTGCCTTCTTTAATAATAAGCGGCTTACTGCTTTCAACTATCTGAGGACGAACGTATTTGTTAACCTTTGCAACTTCCGCAAAAGAAACGAGCAAATCTAAAAGGGCAATAGCCGAAGAAATACCTTTGATTTTCTCGATATATTCCAAAAGCACGGACTTTATCTGCTCGTACAGCTCAATTTCAAGTTTTGAAACGAGTTCGCCGCAAGTGAGAATTTTAGACTCAAGCTCTTTCAGCTCGTCGGTAGTAAATCTTTCTGCATTTGCAAGGGTTTGCCTACGCTGATAGTTCAAAGGCACCTTATCGATAAACGATTTAGTAACTTCGATATAATAGCCGAAAACACGGTTATAATTTATCCTTAAATTCTTTATGCCCGTGTTTTCGCGCTCTCTTATCTCCATTTGCCCTATTAAGCCCGAACCGTTTTCAACGATATTCCTAAGCTCGTCAAGGCGTGCATTATAACCTTTTTTGATATACTTATACTCCTTTGAATTCGTCGGCGAAGTATCGTCAATGGCACTATCCAAAAGGTTAGCAACTGCAGAAAGGTCAATAAGCCCCTCCGAAATATTTTTTATAATTTCAGAGTTAAATCCGGCTAAACTGAACTTGACGTTAGGTATCACGGACAATGAGTTTGCAAGCGCAAGGCAGTCTTTGGGCATAACCGTTCCGTTTGCGATTTTGCCGGAAATTCTTTCAATATCCTTGATTTCTTTTAACAAATCAATAAGCCCCAGCCTCGCAACCGATGCGTCGTACAGCTCTTGAACGCCGTCAAGACGGTAATCAATTTCCTTCTTTTCACAGAAAGGATACAGTATGCTGTTATTCAAAAGCCTTGCGCCCATTGGGGTCTTGGTCTTGTCCAAAATCCATAAAAGCGAACCGTACTTGCCGCCATCGTTCAAGGTTTTAACTATTTCAAGGTTTCTTAGGGCAGTCGGGTCAAGCTGCATATACTTCTCACCCATAACGTACTTTACGCCCGTTACGTTTTTCAGCGCATGCTTTTGGGTATCCTTTAAATACTCAATTAGCGCACCCGTTGCAGCTATTGCACCCTTTTTACCCGAAATTGAATAAGCCGAAAGAGTTTTGGCGTTAAACTGCTCCAAAAGCGTTCTTTCAGCCGCCGAATACCCGAAAGCCCACGCGGGATAACTTGAAAAACGAGGGATTACACCTCTAGCTATTTCGGGTAAATCTTTAACGGCAAACAACATATCGTCGTTTGAAATTATTTCTTTAACGTCAAGCACGGTCATCTGTGCAACGCATTTTTTTACACAGTCAGGTCCGTAAAACTCAGTTGCAGTCAATTCACCCGTGGTAATGTCCGCCCACGCAATTGCAGCGGAATTATCCTCTTTATATGCACAGCATATAAAATTGTTGGTCTTTTCGTTAAGACTATCGCTTGAAAGCGTTCCCGCAGTAACCACGCGCACCACGTCGCGGGCAACCATTCCCTTTGCCTCGGAAGCGTCTTCAAGCTGTTCACAGATGGCAACCTTCTCGCCGCTTTGAACAAGCTTCGTTATGTAGGAATCAACGGCGTGATGAGGCACACCGCACATGGGTGCACGTTTCTCAAGTCCGCAGTCCCTTCCGGTAAGCGTTAAATCGAGAATTTCAGAGGCCTTTACGGCGTCGTCAAAAAACATCTCGTAAAAGTCGCCAAGCCTATAAAATATTAAGCAGTCGGGGTACTTTTCCTTTATGGTAAAGTAGTGCTGCATCATCTTCGAAAGTCCCATAATTTTTCCTTTGTATTTAAATCTTTTCGCCGTAAAGCGAAATTCCGTTTGCTTCAGTAATTTTAAGGTTTACAAATTCGCCTATGGCGTTACTTTCGCTTGCAAAATAAGCCATTCTGCCATACTCGTCCCTGCCTTGATAAAGTCCCTTTTTCTTGTCAAAATCTTCGCAAAGAATTTCAACCGTCTTACCTACGTACGGCGCGGACTGACTGCGCGTTTGCGCGTTTACGAGTTCAATAAGCCGCATAATGCGTGCTTTTGACACTTCTTCGGGTATCTGCCCGTCCATTTTTGCGGCAACCGTGCCTTCCCTTTTGGAATAGACGTACGTAAACGCCGAAGAATACCCCACTTTTTCAACAAGGCGCAAAGTGTCCTCAAAGTCCTCGTCCGTTTCATTCGGAAAGCCTACGATAAGATCCGTCGTAAGCGTACAGTCGGGAACATATTTTTTCAGAATTTCCACTTTTTTAAGGTAGTCCTCTACGGTGTATTTTCTGTTCATTGACTTTAAAACTGCGTTCGAACCGCTCTGCACGGGCAAGTGCACCGAATTACAGATTTTCGGGTTTTCAGCAATAACCTTTGCAAGCTCTTCCGAAAAATCTTTGGGGTGACTGGTCATAAAGCGAAGTCTAAACTTGCCGTCTATTGCGGCAACGCGCCTTAAAAGCTCTGGAAAAGATATATCATCAGTTCCGTTAGCGTATGAATTTACGTTTTGTCCTAATAAAGTGATTTCCTTATATCCTATGGATATAAGTTCTTCCGCTTCATTTATAATATTTTCCGAACGACGGCTTCTCTCTCTACCGCGAACGTAGGGCACGATACAGTAGCTGCAAAAATTGTTACAACCGTACGTAATGTTAATCCATGCGTTGGGATAGCTTGTACGAAGCGGCTTTTCGCCCTCACAAATCGCTCCTTCGCTTTCCAAAACTTCTATAACGGCTTTCTTTTGTTTCTGCTTTTTGAGGATAAACTCTTTCAGCTTATTAAGGTTGTGCGTACCGAAAATTATATCAACGTAAGGGAACTTTTCGTGTAGAATATCGGCTTTGCCTATCTGCTGGGTAAGGCAACCGCCCACGGCAATAATCATATCCTTCTTGCTTCTTTTCAGCTTTTTGAGCATACCGATATTGCCGAAAGCGTGGTTTTCGGCGTTTTCCCTAATGCAACAAGTATTAAAGACCGCAATGTCCGCGTCTTCGATATTCTCACAGCTTTGGTAGCCAAGCTCTGATAAAATACCCGCTATTTTCTCAGATTCGTGTACGTTCATCTGACAACCGTACGTCGTTATGTGGTAAAACTTTGTCATATATAAACTAATTATATAATTTTTAAGGAAATTTTTCAATAAAATTTGCAACAATTTATTAATTTTATAAATACTAATTG